>NZ_LASY01000122.1:0-25348 GCF_000973155.1 Grimontia sp. AD028
CTCGAGCATTTTTCCTGCGCTATTTCTGATCAGCCACCTACTGTGATTGGTATAAAACACCCTAACCAACAACAATAAAAAACGGTGCCGAAGCACCGTTTTTTATTTTTCTAGTCCGAGCAGGATTAGCTGCTGTTCAATCAATTCATCCGGTAGCGGCACAAAGCCTTCTGCTCCCACCAAAGCCTGTCCCTGACGGGAAAGAATAAGCTTAACGAATTCCGCTTCCATTCTCGGTAAAGGCTTATCCGGTACCTTGTTCACGTAAACAAACAGGTAACGTGAGAGCGGATAAACACCGGAGATGACATTATCGACGGTGGCATAAACCTGCTCGCCCTCGACATCCAGTGGCAGCATCTTCGCCCCCGCTGTGCGATAGCCCACCCCAGCATATCCAACCGCGTTGAGTGATGAGCTTACCGATTGCACCACAGAAGCAGAGCCCGGTTGCTCATTCACATCCGGGCGAAAATCGCCATCGCAAAGCGCCTGATCTTTGAAAAATCCATAAGTGCCTGACACCGAGTTGCGGCCAAACAGCTGAATATTTCGCTTTTTCCAGCTTCCCGGAAGACCGAGCTGCCCCCATTTATCAATCCGCTCGTTGGAACCACAACGCAGCGTTTTGGAAAACAAGGCATCAACCTGCGTCATGTTCAGTACATCAAGCGGGTTGTCTTGATGAACAAATATCGCCATCGCATCAATCGCGACTTTAATCGCCGTTGGCGGATAGCCATACTTTCGTTCAAACAATTCAATTTCACGCGGGCGCATTTCCCGGCTCATGGTGCCAAACTGCGCCGTTGCTTCAATCAACGCTGGCACCGCAGTAGAAGAGCCCGACGTCTGGATTTGCACATTGACGCTTGGGTAATACTTTTTGAAAAGCACGCCCCATTGAGTAACCAAATTAGCCAGAGTGTCTGAGCCAACAGTCGACAGGTTACCGGAGATATTATCTACACGGTGATATAGAGGGAGGTGATCGTCAGCGGCAGCAGGTGCTGCCACTAATAGAAGTCCAATCAGGGTCAAAGCCCGTTTTAACATGCCAGACGCTCCGGAAGGGTGAACGAGAACGTACTACCCTGTCCAACCTTACTTTTGATTTCAAGCTCGGACTCGTGATGATTCAGCGCATGTTTCACAATGGCCAAGCCAAGACCACTGCCGCCCGTTTCACGTGATCGCGCTTTATCGACGCGATAAAAGCGCTCGGTCAGTCTATCGATATGTTGAGGCGCAATACCTTCACCACTATCAATCACTTCCAGCCTTGGCCCTTTGCGGGACTTAAACCATCGGACTTTAATTTTAGCGCTGGCTGGCGTGTGTTTCACCGCGTTATACACCAGGTTAGAAATGGCGCTGCGAAGCTGATCTTCATCACCCAACACTTTAAGCGAATGGTCGATTTCAAACTCAAAGTCATGCGCCTGATCGCCACTGAGTGTCTGCGCTTCTTTTTCCAACACATCAAGCATTGCTGGCACATCGACTTTCTGATCCAGCGCGATCTTCACACTCGCCTCAATTTTCGACAGAGTCAGAAGCTGTTCCACCAAACCTTCCATTCGGGTCAACTGCTCGGTCATCACTCCATGAGCTTTACCCCACATTGGCCCCACCAGCATTTCTGGATCTTCAGACATTTCCAGATAACCACGCAGCACCGTCATTGGCGTACGAAGTTCATGGGAAACGTTGGCGAAAAAGTTGCGGCGCATACCTTCGAGCTGTTTAAGCTGGGTAATGTCACGCACTACCATCAGGTACTCGCCTTCTGCATAAGGCATGGTACGAAATTCGAGGGTTTTCGATGCGTGCAGGGTAGAGCGCATTTCAAACGGTTCACCCAATTCAGCACGACTGAGATACTCAATAAACTCCGGCGTACGGATCAGGTTGGCAATGTACTGACCGGCATCGTCAGGCATACGGAAGCCCAGTAGCTCCTGCGCCAGCTTGTTACACCAAACAATCGAGCCGTCGTGCTCAAACACTACGACCGCATCGGGCAGAGATTCTGCACCATTGCGGAAACGGCGGATAAGGTTAGCAAGCTCTTTACGACGACGACGGTTACGCTTTTGCAGGCGGTAGATACCGTTAAACAGCGGCGTCCAGCTTCCTGAGCCGGTTGGTGGTGTCAGGCTGCGTTCTTTCCACAGCCAATCAGAGAGTTTGAGTTGGTGGTAGAAGTTCCACAGCAACACCAAAACCGTTGCCAATAGCAACAGCCAAGGCAGACCGCCAAAGAACCAGCCTATGAGAAACCAGGGTAGATAAAAAAAAGCCAGCTCAAGAGCCAGCTTTTTCCATGTAAGTCTTTCGACCATCAATGTCTCCAAGATGCCACCCGGTGGCCTTCGGATGACCTATGACAATAATGCGTTATCAGGTGCGCGTTGAGAAACGGTAGCCTGCGCCACGAACCGTTTGTACCAACTTGTCGTGACCGTCTTCTTCCAGCGCTTTTCTTAGTCGACGAATATGCACGTCAACGGTGCGATCTTCAACATAAACGTTAGTGCCCCAAACGTTATTAAGAAGTTGCTCACGACTATAAACACGCTCTTGGTGGGTCATAAAAAAGTGCAACATCTTAAACTCGGTTGGACCCATTTCCAGCGGCTTTTCATTTGAAGTGACGCGGTGTGATACAGGATCAAGCTTCAGACCATGCACATCAATCACGTCATCCAGCGACGTTGGTGATACTCGGCGCATCACGGCTTTCAGGCGCGCCATCAGCTCTTTTGGTGAGAAAGGCTTGGTGATGTAATCATCCGCGCCGACTTCGAGGCCGCGTACTTTATCTTCTTCCTCGCCACGCGCTGTGAGCATCACAACTGGGATTTGGCGGGTCAGTTCATCACGCTTGAGATGTTTGATCAGGTTGATCCCCGAGCCGCCAGGCAGCATCCAGTCCATCAGGATCAGTTCAGGGTAAGGCTCGCAGATTTTTTCCAGAGCACTGTCATAATCTTCTGCTTCTACGGCCTGATAACCTTTTTGTTCCAGCACGAAACACAGCATTTCGCGAATGGGTGCTTCATCTTCGACAACAAGTATCCGTCTTACCATTTTTCCATACCCAGTTAGAGTGGTTTATTTGTATTTCTTGGACGCCATTATGTGATTATATTATGACATTTTTGTGACCTTTCGCGAGGTTTGGCGCGGTAGACAACCAGATACTGCCTTTTAATCCAGATATTTACTGACTGTTTTTCACCCGCCTAACCTACTGGACACAGCATCAGCCTTCGCTTCGGGCTAACTGCTTCTCTTTTATCAAGAAACGCGGAATTTGTTATCCAGCTCACTAACACCCAAGCCTGTTTTTTTCGAAACATGAAGCTGGGTAGGAATGCGTTCTTTCATCGCTTCAATGTGACTGATCACCCCGATCATCTTGCCGGATGCATTCAGGTTATCCAGTGCATCCAGCGCCACATCCAAGGTTTCACTATCCAGTGTGCCAAAGCCTTCATCGAGGAACAGTGAGTCGATGCTGGTCTTGTGACTGACGAGATCCGATAACGCCAAAGCCAATGCCAAGCTGACAAGGAAACTCTCACCGCCCGACAGGGTTTTAGTATCACGCTCAATATCACCCTGCCAGGTATCCAGCACGCTGAGTTCCAACCCTTCACCCTGCTTGCGGTTCAGTTGGTAACGTCCATGGATTCGGTCGAGTTGTTTATTCGCCAGATACACCAGATTATCCAGCGTCAGACCCTGCGCAAACTTACGGAATTTATCGCCTTTTTGTGAGCCAATCAGTGAATGCAGATACTGTATATCATCGTATTCCGCACGCAGGCGTTCTATCTCGGCAAACAGCGCCTGTTGGTTTTCTCGTCTTTGATGATCAGACGCCAAAGCATGGCTCAGCTCACCACTTCGGCGTACAAGCGTTTCCACGGCCTCTGATTTTGCCGCTAGCGCAGACTCCACCTCATCATGCGGGGTTTGCTGCCACACTTCTGCCTGGTCATGGGCTAGCACTTCAACCACATGCTGACACGCTTTCTCCAGCAGCACCTTGGCACCCTCAAGAGTATTTTCCAGTGCGCGTTTATCGGCAAGTAACTGCTGTTTTTCTTCCTCCGGAAGCAACGCAGCTTGGAACATTTCCAGAGAATCAAAAGGCGAAGCTCCAAGGCTTTCTTCCCATTGGGATGCATAACTCTGTGCCTCGGCATTCAGCGATGCCAGCGACTGAGTTTGGCTTGCCACTTCTGCCTGAATCGCGCGCAGATCGCCCAGACATTGCTGCGCAAAGGCTTGTGCTGCTTGATGGGAAGCTTCCCCTTGTTCCGTCTGAACTGCAGCGCGGCGCTTTTCCTGTTCCACCAGCTTGTCACCAAAGAGCTCAGTGCGTTTTGCTTTCGCAGCTTCAAGCTTGCCGGTCAGCGAATCAATCTCAGACTGAAGCGCGCCCAGCTGCTCAGCCAGTGTCTGGCTCTCTTTCATGCAATTTGAAAGTTCAGCCTCAAGCAATGCCACCTCTTTGGCCAAGACTTCTTTTTGCTGCTGGTTTTGCTCCCATTTTTCGGCGTCTTGCTTTCTCGACGCCAACCAGACTTGAAGCTCATCATGTTCAGGAGCTTGGTAACCGCTGTCTGCGATTTGCTGGCTCAGCACGCTTTCGAGGGTCTCGAGGTAATCAAGCTTCTGGCGCCTATCAGCAGCCAGTTTCTGCCCTTCCTGTTTTTTGCTTTCGATGGTCACCGACAGAATGGAGTAGTGTTTCTCGATGCCATCCAATGCACGGGTGGCTTCATCCCAATGCAGCTTTGCCTGCTGCAGGGTTTTCTCTTGCGCTTTGAGTGCATTCAAGGTTTGGGTCAGTGCGTCACGTTGCTGGGTTTGCTGCTCGTTGAATGCAACAAAGGCGTCGCGCTGATCGATAGTCAGGGCAAAGTTGAGAGGCAATGCTGCCTGGGCCCACTGCTCGCTAAGCGCCATTTGTTGCTGCTGACAACGCAGGAGATGCTTATCCAGCTCTTCGATGTAACGCTTCGCCGCCTCAAGCTTCATACTGGTTTCTTTGCCAGTGTGCCCCAGCTCTTCTAACGCCACCTCTGCCGCTGACTTTTGCTGCAGGGTTTCAGAGACATTGAGGACAGCTCCAGACAAGGCAGGATGCTCGGTGGAGCCGCAAAGCGGGCAGGCTTCATGTGGCTGCAATGCCGCACGATATTGCGCAAGGTGTTCTTCCTGACTGACCAGCTTTGACAGTGCTTCAATCAGTTGCATCTTGTCTTTGTATTGCCGTCGAAGCGAAGTGACTTCAAGCTCTAAGCCTTTGGTTTGCTGAGTCTGTTCCGCTAGCGTTTGGCGCTTTTCCGCGCTCTCTATTTCCAGTTCCAGCCATTGCTGCTGCCATTGGCCTAACTGGAAGTAAGTGGAAAGTTGCGCATTTAGCTGCTCGCGCTGTTTATCCAGAGCGTCAACATCACCATTTGAGGTTGCTTGCTTAAACGCTTCTTGCTGTGCTTCCCATGCTTGTTTGGCTTGTTCGCTTTGGCTTAGTGCCGCCTGTTTTTCTTTCTCGGCATTTTCCGCTTTCGCGATCTCCGTCTGCAATTGGGCATTAAGCTCACTTTCGTATTGCGTCAGTTTGCCAATCGCATTTTGTTCTTGTGCGATCTGCTGGCCCATCTGCGCCCATTGACCAAGGTGTTGTTTAAGCTGGCCCGCAAACTGATGGGTGGTCAGGTAGGTGGAAACGGCTTCCAGAGCCTGCTTTTTGGTCTCAAGGTTCTCTGTGGTTTTTTCCTGTGATGAAGACAGATCAGCCTGCTTGGTTTTCAGGCCCATCTGTTGCTGCAAAAACTCCTGCAGCCGCAGAGATTGGTGTTTGATGTCGGTGTCGAGCGGCAAGACTTTCTCACTGATAAGCACTTCCAGCTCGCTTTGCTGGGTTTTCGCCAGTGTGAGCGCTTCTGAAGCTTTCACTAACCCTTCGTCAGCCTGCGCGCTCTTTTCTGTGTTAGCTTTCAATGCTTCCTGTTTGATAGCCAGCAAAGCGGTCGTTGATTCCACGCTTTTCAACGATGACTGCCAACGCTCATAAGGCATACGCAGCTTTTCCGCTGGCTCACTGTTGGTGAGTTTATCCAGTTGTGGTTTGGCTGCCTTCCAGTTTTCTTCTGCAGTTTGTAGCTGTGCTTCGGCCTGATTTTTCTCTTGATGGCTTTTTTGGTGCTCTTTCCACCATGTCAGGTGCGCCGTGAGCTCGGTCTGTTTTTCGCGCTCACTCTTGAGCAAGGCTTCTGTTTCTTCCTGTTCTTTTTCGAGGGCTTCAAGCTCCTCGCTACTCAGCAACTGCACGCCTTTCGCTTCGGCCTCTTTCTGGCTCAAAGCCTGCTTTGCTGCGGAAAAATGCTCATGTACTTTTTCAGAAATCCGGCCATAAATTTCCGTTCCGGTCAATTCTTCCAAAAGCTCCGCGCGCTCGTTTTCTTTGGCATTCAGGAAAGCGGCAAACTCACCTTGGGAAAGCATCATAGATTTGGTAAAGCGGGCAAAATCGAGACCAGTAATACGCTCGACCAAATCATTTTTCTGTTTCACCTGAGTGGCGAGCACCTTGTCGGTTTTCGCGTCCACCAGCTCCACATCCGCTTGCTGTAAATTACCGTCCGCTTTTCCACGGGAGCGGCGCATGCTCCAAAACGCGCGGTACGGGTGGCCTTTTACTTCGAATTCTACTTCGGCAGAACACTCCGCCGTGCCACGGGTCATGATTTCATTGCTGGAAGTGGAGATCAGCCCCAATCGCGGGGTCTGGTGATAAAGCGCCAGACAAATCGCATCAAGCAGTGTGGTTTTACCCGCGCCCGTTGCGCCGGTAATGGCGAACAGGCCATTGTCCGAAAATGGTGTTTGAGAGAAATCAATCTTCCATTCGCCTTTCAGCGAGTTCAGGTTTTTAAAGCGAAGGCTCAGGATTTTCATTCTTCACCCTCCGCATGCTCAACTTCCGCCACAATTTGGGTGAACTGGGTTTGAATCCTCTCTTTACGCGCAAGTTCGTCCTCCCCTTCAAACACCTCTAGGGCAAGTCGCCTTTGGAAAACATCATTCGGTGTCAGCTCAGACAGGGTTTCTTTCGCCTCTTGTGTCAGCGCCTGAGCTTTTGGCCCACGGGTGCGCTGAAGCTGTAACACCTCTACATTGAGCCCTTCAGTCATCAGCTGAATACGTTGTTGTAAATCAGATAGATAGTCCTGCACAGAGACCTCAATGTGCAGCCAGACAGCTTTTGGATCATCATGTTCCAAATACTCTGAAAGCTGTACTTCTATCTCTTCCAGTGACCCTTTTAGGACACCCATAGGCTGAAAGCTCGGGACGCTGATCGGCTCGATACGCACGCGCTGGTCACCGTCGAATTCCACCAGCACTACCTGTTTGTTGAATTTGAGTTCATCAAAGCTCAAAGGGATCGGAGAGCCGCTGTATCGGATATGTTCAGACTTGGCGACAATCTGAGGGCGATGGATATGCCCTAGGGCAATGTAGTCGGCAGGCGGAAAGCCATCTGCCGCAAAGCCATCGAGCGTACCGATGTAGATATCACGCACGGATTTAGATGGGCTCACGCCAAGCGCGGTTAAGTGGCCCGTCGCGATAATTGGCACTTGCCAGCCGTTATCATCGCGCAGCTTCACTGCTGCCTGATACAACTCGTGGTAGTGGGATTTAATGGCATCACCCAGCGCCTGGCGCTTTTCCGTGCCGGATTCTCCAGCTTGACTGGTCAACACATCGCGGGGGCGTACAAAAGGCACCGCGCACACAATCGCACCAATTTCGCCATCGTGGTTTTTCAGGGTAATGAGTTGGTCTTGCAGATACTCGCTGGTGTTTGCCACCACATGGGTATGCAGGCAAGCCAGCAGGGATTTGGATTCTCTGAGCGTGGAAACCGAGTCATGGTTACCGCCCAGTACCACTAACGCACAGTTGCGCTGACTGATGGAAACCACAAACTGGTTATACATTTCACGGGCGTAACTTGGCGGCGAACCTGTGTCGAAAACATCTCCGGCCACGATGACGGCATCAATCTGATTTTTATCTATTTCCTGTAAGAGCCAGTCCAGAAAAGCCTGGTGTTCCTGCTTGCGGCTTTTGGTGAAAAAGTTTTGCCCTAAATGCCAGTCTGAAGTGTGGAGTATTTTCATTGAAAGGTGTGCGCCTGTTCTTGTGCTCAGTGCCTGATTGTACCGTATTTGAAGCGACATTCTCTGCCTGATGCAATACCATGTGGCCTTTGTCATTACCGGATGGATAAAGCCTCGCCATGATTTGGTTCAAGAATATTTTCACCTACCGCCTGACCCGAGACATCGACCTCGACCCGGAGCATATTGAAAAACAACTGTCTGAATTCCGCTTCACGCCCTGTGGCAGTCAGGACATGCAAAAGTTCGGCTGGACCACCGCGCTGGGTAAACACGGCGACATGATGACGCACGTCAGCGATGGCAACATTCTTATCTGTGCCCGTAAAGAAGAGAAAATGCTGCCAGCCTCGGTGATCAAAGATTCACTGACCGCCAAAGTGGACGCAATGGAAAAAGAACAGGGCCGTCCGCTGAAGAAAAAAGAAAAAGACAGCATCAAAGATGACATCGTGATGGATTTGCTACCACGTGCATTCAGCCGTATGAGCCAAACCTACGCGCTGATTATGCCAAAAGCGGGTCTGGTGCTGGTTGATGCAGGTAGTTCTAAGAAAGCAGAAGACATTCTGGCGCTGCTGCGTAAATCCCTTGGCAGCCTGCCAGTGGTACCTGTTGAAACTAACAAGCCGGTTGAGCTGGCAATGACAGAGTGGGTTCGCTCTGGCAACGCACCAAAAGGTTTCGAAATCGGTGAAGAAGCTGAGCTGAAAGCCATTCTGGAACAAGGTGGCGTGATCCGTTGTAAGCAGCAGGATCTATCGAGCGATGAAATTCTGGCTCACATCGAAGCAGAAAAGTTAGTGACTAAGCTGGCGATGAACTGGCAAGACCGCATTGAGCTGATGCTGTGTGATGACATGTCCATCAAACGCATCAAGTTCTCGGAAGAGCTTCGCGACCAGAACGCAGATATCGACCGTGAAGATGTGGCGCAGCGCTTGGATGCAGACCTGTCGCTGATGTGCGGTGAGCTGGGTGCTTTCCTGCCAAATCTTTATGAAGAACTTGGCGGTGTCGACAAAGGCGAGTAATCCTCTTCTGCGCTTTGCCAAAAACAGAAAACGGGGCTTAGAGCCCCGTTTTTTTTATTCCTTTGGTTCGTGCTTACTTGAACTGTGCTTTCAGCATTTTCTTATCGTAAGCCGCGACAGATTTCTTAAAGTCCGTCATTTCAGCACGCGCGACAGACGTCGCCATTGGAATCTTCGCCGTCATCGGGTTCACTGCGCGGCCACGAATCAACAACTCGTAGTGAATATGCGGGCCAGTAACACGGCCACTTCGACCAGACAGCGCAATACGTTGACCGCGGGTCACACGCTGACCCTTACGCACCAGAATCTTGCTGTTGTGCAAGTAACGGGTTTTGTACTGGTTGCCGTGGTCGATAACCACGTATTTACCCGCATAGGGGTGATTACGCACCATCACTACCACACCATCACCGGTAGAAACCACAGGCGTACCTGTTCTCACCGCGAAGTCAGTCCCGTTGTGCGGCGAAACACGGCCAGTAACCGGGTGTTTACGACGTGGGTTAAAGTGCGAGCTGATGCGCTCTTTACGATTAGTCGGATAACGCTGGAAGGCACGTTGCAGACTCTGGCCGTCTTTGTCGTAGTAGTTACCATCAGTGTGCAAGTAAGCCGTGATCGGTCGGCCACGACGTTCAATACGGATCGCTTTAATTTCACGCGCTCCACTCGCCTGCCCATCCACAAATTGCTCAGCACGAACGACTTCAAACTTATCTCCGGCGCGAAGATCGCGAGAGAAGTTCATCTTGTCCTTGAGCAGATTGGTAATCACTTCCACATCGTTGTAGCTCAGGCCCGCACGACGCGCAGAGACCGAGAAACTGCCTTCAATATCGCCAACAGTGACAGTTTCAACCCAAGTCCCCGGAATCGACACTTCGTTGAATTCATAGCTGCCATCATCAAGTTGTACATATTGCACTTTCGAGGCGATATTGAACTCAAGCTCTAGTTTTTGCAGATGTTTTCCATCAGAGTCAACCCAAAACCGCAGGATGTCATTGGGTTGCAGGGTATCGATGCGAAGGTGGTTAAGGTCAGCTTCCATCAGCTTTAACAGGTCACTATACGGAATGCCGAGCTTCATGAAGATTTCGCTCAGACTGTCGCCCGTCTGAATCGTATATTCGTAAGCAGGAAGGTCGACGGCACTTTCCGTCTTTAACGGTTCTTCTTTCTGAATAAAAGAAGGGACGACAGATTCTGGCAGATTGAGAGGGACAATCCGGATCGGCTCTTGTTGTAGCGTATTAAAGGATACTGCTACCGTCACGAGCGACAAGCCCATCAGGCCAAGCATCGATTTAGACAGCATGCTAAATCTCTTGGTTTTCTTTTCGTACATCAGTCCACATCTCAATGTTGCAGGTTCTTTCGCTTTAAAAAAGCCGAGAATATCCTTACAACGTACATACCTTTTCAAACTTGTGTCAAATCATTCACTAAAAATGAATGTCGACCTGAATCATCCAAAAGACAACCTTTTCTGCAAATGGTTTCCCGATCGGAACTGGCTATGTTAACAAGATCACAGTAAAATCGCCCGCTTCCCCGCACCACTTTTTGATGCGGCCTGACTTATACTCAGAATTAGTAGAAGCAATGACTATGTTTGTACCAGAACTTTTGTCCCCAGCCGGTAGCTTGAAAAACATGCGCTACGCCTTTGCCTATGGCGCTGACGCGGTATATGCCGGCCAACCTCGTTACAGCCTTCGAGTGCGTAACAATGAGTTCAACCACGAGAACCTGCAAATCGGTATCGATGAAGCGCATGCGCTTGGCAAGAAGTTCTACGTGGTATGTAACATCCAGCCGCACAACTCAAAGCTGAAAACCTTTATCCGTGACCTGAAGCCAGTGGTTGATATGGGCCCTGACGCACTGATCATGTCTGACCCAGGTCTGATCATGATGGTACGTGAAGCATTCCCAGAGATGGCTATTCACCTGTCTGTACAGGCGAACGCGGTGAACTGGGCGACGGTTAAGTTCTGGCAAACCCAAGGCGTTGAGCGTGTGATTCTGTCGCGCGAACTTTCGCTGGAAGAAATCGAAGAAATCCGCAAAGAAGTGCCTGAAATGGAGCTGGAAATCTTTGTTCACGGTGCACTTTGCATGGCTTACTCTGGCCGTTGCCTGCTGTCTGGCTACATCAACAAACGTGACCCGAACCAAGGCACCTGCACCAACGCATGCCGCTGGGAATACAAAACAGAGAAAGCAACGGAAGACGAAACAGGCCAAATCGTTGAGATCCAGCCTGCAGCATCGGTTCAAATCCAAGAAGCTGAAGAACGTCCAGACAACACCATTGGTCTCGGCAAGCCTACTGATGAAGTGGTTCTCTTAAGCGAAGCACATCGCCCAGACGAAAAAATGGCGGCGTTTGAAGATGAGCACGGCACTTACATCATGAACTCGAAAGATCTGCGTGCGATTCAGCACGTTGATCGTCTGACTAAGATGGGCGTTCACTCGCTGAAGATTGAAGGCCGTACCAAGTCTTTCTACTACTGTGCACGTACCGCACAGGTTTATCGTAAAGCGATTGATGATGCCGTTGCAGGCAAACCGTTCGATGAAACCCTGATGACCACGCTGGAAAGCTTGGCTCACCGTGGTTACACCGAAGGCTTCCTGCGCCGTCACACCCACAGCGAATACCAAAACTACGACTACGGCTACTCAGTGTCTGACAGCCAGCAGTTTGTGGGCGAATTCACCGGTAAGCGCCGCGAAGGCATGGCGGAAGTGGAAGTGAAGAACAAATTCATCACTGGTGATTCACTGGAGCTGATGACGCCGAAAGGCAATGTGGTCTTCAAACTGGACGCGATGGAAAACCGCAAAGGTGAAACGATTGACGATGCGAAAGGTAATGGTCACTTCGTTTACATTCCAGTGCCGGAAGATATGGATCTGGAATTTGCACTGCTGATGCGTAACCTGACCGACGGTGCAAACACCCGTAACCCAAATGCTCCACAAGCGGTGAGTGCGTAATCGATGGCACTGCTGATCACCGAAAAGTGCATTAACTGCGATATGTGTGATCCTGAATGTCCGAATGAAGCGATTACATTCGGCGCAGAGATCTACGAAATTGATCCGGACAAATGCACGGAATGCGTGGGTCACTATGAAAAGCCAACCTGTCAGTCGGTATGCCCTATCACCAACTGCATCATCATTGATCCTGAACATCAGGAAACCAATGATGAGTTACTGGAAAAATTCGTCAAACTCCAGGGTTTGGTTTAAACATTACTGGGTTAATGAAGAAAAGCGCCTTTCGGCGCTTTTCTTGTATCTGGGCATTGGTTGTATAGGGACAGGGGGAGTTACTGGGTTAATACCACCTCACACTGACCCGGTTTTATCTTCACCCGCTTTTTCTTAGAGGTGGTCACTACTGATTTTGTCTCATCGACAGGTTTCGGGCGCCAACTGATCAACTCCGCACCACACCCATCGCCCGCTGGCGGTGCATTCTGGGAAATACAGTTTAAGCTTCCTTCCGGACATTGAAGCCTGACATGCATGTGATAGTGATGTCCCCACCAAGGGCGAACTTTGCGTAGCCAGTTTCTGTCTTCCCATGCCATTTCACACAAGGTCTCTTTAATCACAGGGTGGACAAAGATACGCGCTACCTCTGGTTCAGATGCCGCCACTTGAAACAGGATGGCATGCTCTTTCATCCAGTTATCACGTTTCAGTGCATAATTCTGCAAATCCACCAAGCTGACAGCCGTTGGGCTTTCCAGGGAATCTTTGGTTAGCGATTCCGGCGCAAAACTCAGCCAGATATCGGCGTCTAATCCCGTCTGGTGGCTGGAATGTCCTTTGGTGAAATTACCACCGCGCGGCATGGAAATATCCGCAATCATCAAGTCGTCCAAGCCGAACCTTTTGGTTTTCTTTGCCAGCTTAGAAAGATAAGCAACCATGTTCGGGTGGCCGTAATAACGGTTCCTTGAAGGACGAATCACCTGATACCCTTCCCCTTTCAACGGCAAGGCTTCACCACCACTCAGGCAGCCATTGGCGTAACTACCAATCGACTGCTCAACACCAAGATACGGCTCCTGCACCTCTTCCCAAGGGTTGGCTTCTGCTGGCGACATCGCCATCCAGAATCCAAGCAGAAACATGAAGATAAACAGAATCATCAGAAGGTCTTTTTTCATGGTGTCATCGCCACTGAAGGTATCTATTGAAGCTTAGCAGTCGGGACTTACGAAGTTTATGGAAGGTTACTTGAAGAAGAAAAATCTGTCGTGAAGATCAAAAAGGAGAGGCCTAAGCCTCTCCTGCTGCATTAAAAAGCGTAAGCCACATTGAATCGGATATCTCGTCCCGGGTCCATCGTTCCTTTGGCAATGGCATTCACTTCGCCATAACTTGCGTGGTCACGGTAGGACTCATCAAACAGGTTCTTCACCGCCAGTGACAGGGTTAGTTCTTCGTTGGAAATCGGATTCCACTGCCCGTAAATATCATGCAGTGCATAACCATCTTTCTCTTCATAACCTTCTGCTGCGTGGGTCAGTCGTTCAACGAGTCGACCTGTGTAGCCTACTGCGATAGCATCGGTTACCTGATAATTTACTTCTGCTATCCAGGTATCGCCGATTGATGTACCAATTCCTTTGGTATCGTCACTCAATGGAACACCATCCAATTCTGGACGGGACTGGTTGTAGCTCAGGCTGGTTGAGATGCTTTCCCAGTAGTAACCAGCGCGTGCTGTAAAGCCCTTGCTTTCTAAGTCACCAATATTGGTCAGCTCTTTGCCTTCTTTGCCAACAATATCCTTCACTTCACTGACGTAAGCTGTTGCAGAAAGACTCAGGTTACCCGTCAGCCAGCTCACGCCCACTTCCGAGTTCTTTGCCCGCTCTGCTTTTCGGTCAGCGGCACTTTTAGCACCATCCAGACGGAAAATTTCACGTACCTGAGCGCCACGGAATGCTTCCGCATAGCCAGCGAAAACACTTAAGCCATCGATTATGGCGTAGTTAAGGCTCACGTTCGGGCTAAAACCATCATGACTAAAGCTGTGTGCATTCGACTCAGTCAATGAGTAGCTGTCATAGCGGCCACCAGCGCTGAACAGCAGAGCTTCGGTCAAGGCAAAGTCACCTTGCAAATAAACACCGGTTACATCGCCCTTATCTTCATCCGAGCCGTATGTCGGACTACCGAGCCAACCTTTGTCTCTGCGATAATCCACGCCATAAATCAACGCATGGGCACCGAACGATGAAGTATTGCGGAGATCAGCACCTACAGATTTTGCCTCACCCAGATAGTCACCCCAAGGGCCATCGATATGTTTGAGTGAGGTTTCAGTGTTGTAAGCCGTGAGTGACAGATCCAACCAGGCAACATCTGAAGGATTCAGCTGATACTTGCCCGTAATGGTCTCACGCTCCATTTCCTGGTTAATCGGCGCATTTTTCTTGCTCGGTTCCCACTGGGGACGGTGGTAGCGGTGTGCTTCATCCTGACGGTTGTCATAGCTGAACGTCAGTTTTTGAGCATCGGTCAGGTTTCCAACCAATTTCAGATAACCTACTGAATTTTCTGCTCCCGTGTAAGGCTGTTCATTGCCATCACCGTCAACAAAGTTGTCCAAATCCTGATAAGACAGGGTAGCAAGCGCACTAACATTATCAGACAACAGACCATATGCGCTGAGTGTCCCTTTGTAGCCTTCGGTATTGGAGTAATAACCTGCCTTAGCTGACGCCCCAAAGCGCTGACCTGGCTGCAACAAATCTTCGGCATCTTTGGTTTCAAAACGGATAGCACCACCCAGTGCGCCTGCACCGTCGGTAGCGCGACCAGCACCGGCGGAAACTTCAACCTGCTTAAGCAGATCCGGTTCAATAGAAATGCGTCCCTGATGGTGGTAAATATTCCCGGATTGAACCGCACCATCGATGGTGACATTCAACATGGTATCTTCAAGACCACGAACATAAATCTTCTGTGACACACCAGAACCACCACCGATTGATACCTCGGCATCACTTCTGAAAATGTCATTGATGTCATTCGCCTGGCGTTCTTCCAACTGCTTGGCATCAATAAACACTTCTGTGGCAGCGAGTGGATTGCCAGTTACCACTACAGTTTCATGATCTTCAGTGGTATTTGCGATAGCAGATTGAGAAAACAGAGCGGCGATAACAGCGGCACTGAGTGGAGAGATTTTAAAAGAGCTTCCTTGAAACATTACAACGTCCTGCAACTACAATGATAATGATTCGCATTATTATTCATTGATACGTTGTGCTGTAAACGCCTTTTACAACTGTTACAAAGTCAGCCTAATAAAACTAATTTATTGATATATATAAAAATAGCGCCAGATGGCGCTATTTAAGAGAAGCAATATCCTTTTCCATGGGCGGTCTGTAATCGCTCAGCCGCCATGCCGACCCCCACCAGCTTCTTACGCACTCTGCTCAAATGCATATCAAGACTGCGATCGTACTTTTGGAAGTCCCTCGCCAATACCTGCCTGTAGAGAAAGTCTTTGGATAACACCTGATGCTGCTGGAACACCAATGTCCAGAGCAATTTGAACTGAATGGGTGTGACAGAGACTTCCTCTCCATCATAGAAAACAGTCTGATATTTTCTGTCCAGTACCAACTCGTCCACCACCAATTGGGTTTTGTTCTCCTTGGTAGGAATCTGAGCGCTTCGCCTTAGCACGGCAGCAGCACGCCAAACGATTTCATCCAGAGGCTGCTGCCTCGTTATATAGTCATCAGCGCCAAACAAAAAGCAGTTCATGCAATCATGGTGATTGTATGTATCATCCAGCATCAGAATCGGCGTTGCGGCCTCCTCCCGGTAGCGTTTCAGCAAACGAAAACCTTCCATTTCAGGCAGGTCGGCAGCAAAGATGACGAGATCGAGATTGGTGGATCGATAGATGTCTGAAGCCTGTGAATCAGAAACACAACGCCTGATGGCAAAGCCTTTCTCATTGAAACGATGTATCAGCTTTTCGCAATACGTTCGGTTTCTGTCAACAATCAGGATTTGCCCTGCCGATGGTGCACTGTGTAGGGACATTCCGTTACCTAAAGGTTACTAACTCATAAACGATAATGATTTCGATTATCAATATCATTATTTAAAGTTAAAGCACGAACCTGCTTTAGGGAGACCGAGATCACATAATCAGGTTAAATAATCTGGGCAGCCAACAATTCTTGATGAGTTCTCTCTCAGTAAGCTCAGTTTCATCTCATCCAATGCCGCTTTGTCATCCAATAATGTCTGTTTCACATTATGTCCAAACCATTCCAATGAAGCAGTCGCTGCAGGCTTACCGAGTACCTGTGGCAAAAACTGTTGGTAGTCCATTGCCCCTTCCAACAACGGCACCATGCCGTATCGACTCCCTGCTGGCGAGTAGACGTTTTCCGGAGCGAAAACGGTTAGCAGCTCCCGCGACAGCACATTCTTGAGGTGATAATGACCAACGTGCTCTTCTACCTGCTTATGAAATTGAGCTGGATCCTCGCCGGACTCCCACACGTGCAAGGTGTCGTAATTCAGCTTCAGTGCTGGATGATCAACTTCTTCAATCAACTGCACGATTGATGATGAGGTGTCGGCCAACGTACCGGGATGGGTTTCTACCAACACATCCAAACCCTGATCGGCGGCGTACTCACAGATCCCTCTCAGGCGCTGAGTCATTTCTTTGCGCGCTATTGCTCCCACTTCGCTACTCGCTTGGTGACCGGCAAAAGTGCGTACCTTCTTGGTATCCCACTGTTTTGCCAATCGACAGATATGACGGCATTTTTGCCAGGCATTGCGCTTATCACCCGCAATGGGCAAATAGTCACTCAACATGGAAATCGATAGTCCCATGTCGTTAAGCCACTTGGCATCATATTGCGGCTGTGCCTCCAGGCTCAGGGCATGAGCTCCCCAAAGCTCAATACCCTGAAACCCGTGGCAACAAGCCCACTCCGCCAGATTGTCCATTGAAACAAGCTGGTGTCGGAATGAAATGGTACAGATTGAAAGCTGCATATCAGGCAACCTCTACTGCCGCTTCAAGCGGTAAATCGTTCAGTTCGCACCAATCACGATAGACTTCGTTGAGGCGTTTTTTGATGCGAAACTCCGTACGATCCTGCTTATTCAGCAAGGCGTAGATCTCGACCTGCAGATCCAGATCGCCAGTTTCTGCCAGCTTCATGATTTGGTATTGGATCCGACTATAGGTTTGGATGAGCTCTTCAATGACATCACACCAGATCTCAAAATCATCATCGGGCAGACCTAGCGCGCGCCAGAAGAAAGCAAAGCCGTGCTCGTAGGCATACTTACGCACCGCGATCACCCGAATTTCACGCAATGCCAATGATAGGTCCGTGAGTTTTACCCCTGCATAACCGCGGACATGAGCGTCCAGAATGCGTCGAATGGCACTCGTCAGCGGGTTACCGTCAGCAATAAAGCACGCCTCAAAGTAAGCTTGAACATCGCGGTCATCTGCATGTTTTAAACCGGTTTCGTCGAGCAGATAGCCGCCTGCCACACTCGGTTGGGAAATCGCATTGAAGATACGCGCGCTTTCGAGCTCACCTTCCCAACGGAAATCCGGATCGGACATAAAGAGGTTTTTCGGATCATGGGTGTTCTCAAGCATCACATAGTGTGGAAATGGGTTCTGGTTGAACTTATTCTCACGCTCAGGCAATTGATACATATCCAGCATCACCATCAGGTGTGAGGTTTCTGCTTTGGTTGCCAATAGACGCTGCATTTCTTCAATGTTTTCTTGTTTGGTTTTGCCTTCGTCATACCAAGGAGCAAGCGCCACACCATACAGGCGGTGGTACCATTCAAGGAAACTGCCATGGTTTATCTCGTCGGAGTGGTATTGAAGCTGGTAGTTCTCACTGATGGTGAAGGTCGCATCCCAAACGCCGAAGTAAAACGGACGGTGATCAATGCCTTTTCGCTTTAAAGACTCACAGACGCAACTGACAAAGCAATGTACTTTGACGTCTTCAAATTCTTCCTCCTGCGCTTTTGGGGCAGGCTCATTACGTTCAATGCGACACAGGAAGTCCGCCAGACTGGAAACCGTCGCATAGTCTGCCGCGGTAATATTTTCCTCCGGCACGGTCAATCCCAGATCCAGCTCAAGGTGCAGGATTAGCTGAAGGATCAGCACCGAATCCAGATAAAGGTCTTCATTCAGCCTTGCACTCTCACTGAATTTTTCCATGTGGGCATTTTGCATGTTGTCGCTCAATACCTGGCGAATGGATGCAATCAATTGTTCGCGTTCCATGGGCGCTCCTTAACCTATCGCTGGAATGGAAATTTTGCTTTGAGACAGCACGTTACGGTTGATCTTTCCGTTGGCCATCTTTTCAATCACGGTGCATTGCTCGATATCGACGGGCAGTTGGTAGGATGCCAACCGTGTCGAACACCATTTTCGGATCCGGCTTGGCTCAAGTGCATCGCTTGCAACAAACTGCAGACAGACCCGTTCGCCTGATAGCGGATCCGAACGTTTGAAGACCACGGCTTCGGAGATCTCTGCGATCTCAAGTACCACGTTCTCAACGTCCTGTGGGTACACATTCAGGCCAGAGACATTAATCATGTCGTCGGCACGGGAAACGAAGATCAACTGACCCTGCTCATCGAAATAGCCAAGATCTTTGGTGAAGATGATGTCATCCCCTTTTTGCACCACGATCTCTCCCGGTCTTGATGTGTCGATACCGGCATTGACCTTGAGATGTCCAAGCGGGGTACCGATGTGATTCGCCGCTTTGGTATCGGAGTTAATGGCAATACAGCCAGCTTCTGAGCATCCATATTGCTGGAAGACATGCTTGGCTTTTTCACGCAACGCCTCAAACCAGGCTTTGGGTAACACAGTGCCCGAGGTCATCACGGCATTCAGTTGTTGGCCTTTCGGGTAAAGCTGCACCACTGAGTGAATCAAAGCTGGGGACGAATACAGCAAATGATCCGGCGTCGTCATCAGCTTTTTCAGCAGGAATTTCGGGTTAATGTTGTTAATGATGACTGGTGATTGACCGCGCTTCAGTGCCACAAATACGCCAGCAATCAAGCCATAGGAATGGGTGATCGGGCAGGCGATCAGTGGAGTCATCTTGTTCGGCTTTTTGAACTTCGCGACGTAGCTTTCTACTTCTTCGTCGATTGAAGACCAGCTTCGGGTGATCACCTTTGGTTCACCGGTGGTACCGGAACTGGTTTGCACCAGCACAGCCACGTCATCATCACCTTCCTGCTGAAGCGACATCGCAGGTTGCCCTTGTTCAAATAGCAGGACGTGGCACTGAGCACGTGTTGCTAATCGTTTGGCAGCAAGACGGGGCGTCGGTGCGAAAATAGGGTAAAAAGAGCCGCCATTGGCTTTCAGGTACAAACACACCGCCAGCAGATAAGCTGGATCTTCTGTGCATACAGCAAAGCGCTTCCCTGCGCAGCTGCCAAGTTCAGGGTGTGAGCGGAATGCTTCGTTACTGCGCTCAAAGAATTCATGACCGAAAAAGTCATCATTTACGTAAATCATAACGTCCCTATTTTTGAGAATATTTATGAAATGGATTAGGCACCATGTGGTGACACTCAGCCTGACTACCTGTGAACTTTCGGGTCATCAGAGACTCCGTCAGAACCTTTGCCTCGGTGTAACCAAGTTGCTGCAAGCGGCTATCAAGTTCTGGGTGGTCATCGGCATAGTCTTCGAGCTTTTGGCCTACCATGTTCCAAAAGCTTTGTTCGCTCATGCCGTAGCTTTTTTCTATGAGGAAAGAGACCTCTGTCAGGCTGTAAATAAAGAGGGTGTCCATCACCAATTCACGCAAAAGCTCCACAGAACTCATGCCGTAGTAGTCATCGATCGGAGCATCGGCGAGGAAAGGTTCAATGGAAGCAAAGTCTGGTAACCATTCTGGATTGGCCAAAAATGGCAGGTGATATTCCACGCTTTCATGGAAATCCCGCACTATAACCCGTTCCGGCCAGCCATCACGATGAACCAACACCATGTTCTGACCATGAGGTTCAATACCAATGCCGTGTTTAACCAATAGATGCCATACAGGTAGCACCACGACATCGATTAAACGGCTCAACCAGATATTCAAACCATAGGTTTCTACCCAGCCAGCAATGAAAGGTAAGCCGTCGTCTTCAAGCATCATTAATGCGTTAAAGGGAATCGCTGACTCACCCTCACACAATTTTGGCTGCATACTCTCGCGGAAGATAACCGCAACTTCTGAAGCCAACGGAGACGTTTCAGATGTCATCCCTGGCACATGGAAACGGGCACCTGCGTACTCTTCCAAAATAGAGAGCGCCGACAGTTCGAAGTCACTTTCAATAATCCGGTTAAGCCAAGAAGAAACCACAGGCGCCAGACAAATAGAGTGCGGTGCCAATGTTCGCTTCGATGAGGTATTCACCATACTCAAAGGCAATTTGATATTGGCTCTATCGGAATAGCTTGCATTCATTAAGGTGCGAACAGATTGCGATGCGGTGTATTGATCAGCTCCCAAGCCCAGAAATATGAGGGTTTGATCCGCAAGTGGCTCAAGCAACTGTTCTTGCTTCAACTGTTGCCATTGCCATGGATGCATGGGCAACAGCGAATATTCATCCCAACTTTTGTCCTGTGCACACAGTGCCCCAGACAGCCTTAGCCATTGTGTACGGCCAAGCTCTTTGAGCCAGAAAGCGTCATGGGGTTGTGGTAAATTTTGTTTGATGTGGGTGCGCTTAACGGCGAGCCAACAAAGGTAAAAAGGCTTGGAAGATTCAGGACCGTAAGCCTCGTGATCTGCAGCACTGAACCCTGTACGCGCCTTAAAGGAAGGATGGTAAGGATGTCCTTCATCCAGCGAGCCTTCCAAGGTTTCAAAATCTTGGTATCGACGGGATTCAGGCTTACTGACATGACGACGGTTCCATTCGCAAAGAGCAGCTGTTTGTGAGAACTCTTCGGCAAGCGCATATTTGGTTTTCTCTGTTGCAGGCAAATCTTCAATGATCTGCTGCCAATGCGCAGAAACATTGGCTCGAACACCATCGATACATAACGACTGAATATCGAGTCGATAGCGACCAAATACGCCTCGCTGACCCGAGATGAGATATTCTCTTTCCCCAAGCTTCCAAGCGAACTTCCCCTCTTTATCAGAGACTTCGACGCAATTTTCAAACAGTATCGCTTCTATCAGTTGCTTGATGACTCTTTCAATCGCTGACAAGTTCTGGCTATTAGGCAGAGGCATAATTCACCTCCATTGGCTCTTCCAGACAAGTCATCACAAGCGGGTTGGAAATCGTGCAGTAGATAGCTTGTTCGTTGTCTGCCAGCAGCTCATCGACATCATGAACACGGGTTAACAAGTTAGCTTTTACCGGGATAGCTGATTCTGACAGCAGCTTTTCGACAAACAGTTTTCCCGCACCGGACAGGGTATTTCTCAGCGCATATAGCCTCTGCTGAACGAAGCTGATAAGTATTCGCTCTTCAACCAGACCATCTGCTCCCATGCGGCCAATGATGGAGAACAGGTGGTTGATGAACAGGTAATAAGCAAAACGATCGCAGATAACATCGTCATCGAAATAGAGAGAGTCTACGGTGACAGAATCCGGTTCCATGGTTTCAAGATATCCACGATACGCTTTGGAAAGATAGAAGCCTTGGTTATCACGGAAGTAATAAACCGACGGAAGCCCCTCTTTCATCTCAATCACACTGTTCTGCTGGTGAGCTTCAAGCGCAATGCCATGTTCGTCATAAAGCGCAATCATTGGTTCTATGGCGCATTCCCAGTATTTGGCGAACCACTTGATGGCAATGCGCAGGTAATCTGCTTCATTTCGGTTCGCAAGCTTGCTGATAACGTCATAAAGCATTGAGCTTTCACCTGGCATTGGAGACTGAGTCAATGCCGCGATGGTAACCACATCTTGAGCCCTGCCTTCTGGGAAAGGATTTTCGCGTATGATGACTTCAAAACCACTTTCTTCCTGACCAGGCAAATCGACCGTGATGTATGCGGGATCAGTAATGACCTTGAAGCAAGCATGGCGCTCACTGAAACCCGTTTTTCGATATAAGGTCGCCATGACCACACCAGCATCCAACTCATGGCGTTTGTTAACACGCAGTGAGTTGGTGATTTTTACTGGCAGGGAGAATTTGTACATCCAATCCAGATTCGGGTGATAGAGAGAGCGCACAGAAGATGTGGCGGTAAACTCAGGGCCATAACTTCCCAAGTCCTTAATATCGCCCTTCTTTATCAACGCTCGAATATCGTTTTGATGAAGAAGCCACTGCGCTTGAAGAGGATGCATGGGAACCACAATATGGGTTTCTGGTTTATCCGCCGCAGCAGGCAAAGATTCAGTGATCACTTCTTCTGCGGTCAACGGGATCGCAGACCGTTGCTTGATCAGAGCGCGATCAATACTGAAGTAGTGAAGGGGAAAGCGCCCTTTAGTTTCAGGTGCATAGAATGCATGGTGATATTCCAGCATCCCTTGGCGGCTTTTCGGTGTGGGATGCTGCCAATGACCAAAAAGCAATGATTGCTCGGCATCAATGAAATTTGGCTTGCTGAGCGATGGATCGCCACGACGCTCTTCAATGTATTGCGTCATTAATCGCTGGCTCTCTATCACACGCAGCATGAGCTCTTGCTTGCACTCGAAAGCGGCTGACTTTGCGTGGAAGATCCCTTCAATCAGTTGTTGTAAAGCATGCGTCTCTGAGACCACTTTCCAAGAGAACTTATCAAATTGAATCAGTACTTCGCCAAATCGGTGATTCCCCACCAATGAGCGGTATTCAACATTTACGGCAAGCTTTCCTACTAAATGTGGCAGTGAAATCTCGACAATCCACTTGTCTTTTGCCACATCCCCCAATCGGCCCACCGACATCTGCCAGCGTGAAGCGGGAGACCAATCTCCAGCGTCGACCTCTTTCAGATAACAGTTAAAGAATGCTTGAAAGGATGCTTTCTCTGCGATGTTGCTGGCTATCTGACTCACGTTTCCCTCGCCTTATACCAAGCGCGCCTGAATGGCGTTTAATCTGATAAGGCCAAGGATCCTAATTGATATTAATTCTCATTACACTAAAAGTTACCATTGTTACAACACGCCATAAGGTAAGTCCCATATCACCTTTACTGCAGATGAACATGGCTTTCTCTTCACGCATCATGACCGTCCATTATTCTCTCTACACAATGATTATGACTTCTAAGAACCGTGTGTTGGACGCACCGATAGTCCCGACCTTCTTCTATTTCGCCATTCCTTCATTTATTGGTCTCGTTGCTATATCCAGTGCCAGCATTGTTGATGGGATGTTTGTCGGCAGATTTCTGGGTGCAGACGCGCTAGCGGCCATCAACCTGCTCATTCCTTACATCACGTTTGTTTTCGCCGTGTCTTTGATGATTGCAATTGGCGGAACGGTTCAAGCAGGGGAACATATAGGCAAGGACGAACTTGATAAAGCCAATGCAGCCTTCACGCAGTCTATGTTAGGCGCATTTGGGTTTAGCGCATCGATGGCGATCATCAGCTCAATATTCAGCACAGAACTCTTTTACTTTCTAGGCGCACCGGTTTCACTTCATCCGCTCATGGAGCGCTATTTCAGTGTTCTCACCGTCTGCATGATTGTCCAGCTGACCACCATGGTGCTCTATTACTTTGTACGCGCTGATGGTTTCCCAATGCTCGCAACGGCCGCGCTTATAGTAGGCGCAGCGACCAACATCACTCTTGATTACGTTTTCCTGGGAGTGCTGGGACTTGGGATAGAGTGGGCTGCGTGGGCAACAACCTTTGCACAGGTACTTCAGCTTTCGGTGCTTATTTTCTATTTCGCAAAACCTTCGAGAACCTTGTCACTCTCTAAAGCAGGATTAGAGATAAGGAAGTTTGTGAGCGCGCTTATCAATGGCGCTTCGGAATTCATCAATGAAATTTCAGTGGGTATCGTTATCTTCACCGTACATTGGTTATTGATGAAAAATGGCGGTCAGGAAGCGGTCGCGGGTTTTTCAATTGCTAACTACATTTTGTTCGTCAGCATGATGATGTTCTACGGCGTGGTCGATGCTATCCATATTTTAGTCAGTCAAAACAAAGGGGCGGGTAACCTACACCGTATCAATCGTTTCATGGCACTCGCTGCAACCACCATTGTGTTTATTAGCAGTGCCTTGGTTTATCTTTGCCTTGTAAAGCCCGATACAGTGACCGAGCTCTTCCTGACAGATCTGGATGAGAAAGCATCTTCACACGCTCTCAGTTACATCGCCATTATATGGCCATGCCTGATGCTAAGCGGAATTAACGTTCTTATTTCCGCTTACTTCACCGCAATGCAACTGCCAAAACAATCAGCAGCCATCGCGTTGAGTCGAGGATTGGTACTCCCTGTTTCACTGATCTTCGGTTTGGTTATTTTCTTTAAAGACCAGCACTTCCTTACTGCGCTTCCTCTTGCCGAATTCTTTACCCTCCTCATAGCCTGCGCTCTGTTTATCAGGCAGCAAAAGCACATGAGCATAAAAAGGCATCTAGCGACCAATAGTGCTTAAACGACAAAGCCCTGCTGGTTCAGCAGGGCTTTAAATAGTATCGAGTCATCTTCCTGCCTGTCCTTCGACAATCAACATCTACAGCAACCTGATCAGTTGAATCACGAATTCATGGTCATCATTTAAAGAAGACTCAAACTATAAAGAAGTGAAGCTGAGGATTGGCTGCAAAAAGGATCTAAAGGATCTATAGTCGCACACAGTAAGTGGCACCTACCTCTGGCGCGACGGCCCAAAGTGAGCAGAATTATTCTGGATCGCAGATAGCTAAAAACGCAGCCTTTCGTCCGGGACGCGTAGTCTTAGGTTTCTTTAAGAAGTGGTGGAGCGGATGGGACTCAACGGGGACGCCTAGTTGCGCACGGCCAGTGCCGTGACCCAAGGTGCGCAGCACTTTTCCGGGTCGCACATA
>NZ_LASY01000123.1:0-12082 GCF_000973155.1 Grimontia sp. AD028
GAATTGAACGCATTGATGCCCTCTGAACTCAAGCATCTTCAGGTCGATTGGGTATATATGGATTGGACATGGTGCATTGCTTTGGTGCAAAGTTTGCCCCAAATGCAATCATTTTCGCGATTGTAAACAACTGAAAAGAATAGATTTCCCAGCTTAGAGGGCAATTTAATAATTGGTACGGTGTTTGCTATATAGAATTTGTGCTCCACAGCACGGCTTACACTCACTATCTCCGAAAGGAGATGAATTAGTTAGCGCATTCTCCTTGTTGCTTGTCTCCGCCATGTTTTGGACTGGCGGAGATTTTTTTCTTCAAACTTAATTCGCCTGTCACTTCCTACTGTGATCCTTGTTCAATCTCATTGAATTATAAAGAAATTACATACAGTCCGCTGTGCGGAAACCTACCAGACAAAACTTGTGAACCATGATGCCTTCATGCAAAAAATTTCCGCAAAAAATGTAATTAATTAAATTCATTCCGAAGCACGATACCAAACTTTGCGATTTTCATTCGCGTCAGAAATTAAGTGGTGAAAGAGTAAATCCGAAGGAAAACACCAACACCCAAGACGTGGAGAAAAATAATATGAATAAAGGACTTAAGTTCACCGCGATTGCTGCATGTGTGGCCGGAGCGCTTGGCGTTACCGCGACTGCTACCGCTGCACCATCGCACGATAAAGCGGTTATCGGTTACCTGACCCAATGGGAAGCATGGAAGGGAACCGATGCTGGTTTTAGCGTAAAAGGTGAAGCTACACACCTCAACGTAGATATGGATATCTACAACATCCTCAACTTTTCTTTCTTCGGCGTAGCGAAAGACGGCTCCCTGCACAGTGGCGACCTTCGCAACAAGAGCATTTATCAGCCTGGTGCGGTTCAAGAGCCGGGCCCACTGCTTCACCCTGATGTTTATTCAAGCTGGGACTTCCACATCCTGTGGGGTGAGTTGGAATACATTCATGAATATCCTGGAACTGAACCTTGGCAAGCAGAAGCACTGGCAAAAGTTCAGGCGCAAGGTTTTGTAAAAGATGGTCGTGGTTGGAAGCATGCTCCAACCGGTATCACTGGCCAAATGCCAATCCCTTTGAAAAAAGCGGGCGGCGCACCGGGTTTGATCGACTTGGCGAATGAAAAAGGCGTACAGGTAATGGCGTCTATCGGTGGTTGGAGTATGTCCAAGCACTTCCCAGAAATGGCTGCTGACCCAGTCAAAAAAGAACGCTTCCTGCAAGACATCGACAAACTGATTGCGCTGGGTTTCCACGGTATTGACATCGACTGGGAATACCCAGGCTCTGGCGGCATGAACTTCACCGGTACGGATGCAGACTACGCAAACTTCGAACAGCTGATGGATGATATCCGTGAACGTATTGGTCCAGACCGTCTTTTGACAGCGGCATTTAAAGCTGTGCCAGCCGCATTGGAAGGTTACGATTGGGCGCGTCTGCAACGTTCAATGGACTACTTCAACATGATGACTTACGACCTGAATGGCGGTTGGTCTAATGTTACCGGTCATAACTCTCCACTCTACCCATATCCAGAAGAAGAGTTTGAAGGATTAAACCTGGATACCCTGAAAAACTGGATGGTGAACGTTAAGGGCATTAACCCGAAACAAATTAACTTTGGTGCCGCGTTCTATGGCCGTGGTGTTCAAACAACTGAAGCGGAAGCGTACCTTGGTGCACCGACTGACAAACGTAATGTGAACTTCTCAGTTGATGGCCCAAGTGTTTCTGCCGTTGACCTGACCAACTGGAAAGCGTTCGAAGGTCAACCAAACTACAACTATCTGATCAAACAGCCAGGTTGGGCACACAAGTGGGACGCGAACGCGGAAGTACCATATGCAGTGAAAGGCAAATACTTCCTGAGCTATGACGATCCAGATTCAATTCGTAAGAAAGCGGAGTACATCGTTAATAACGATTTGGGCGGCATCATTGTATGGCAGGTGCATGGTGACATTCAGTGTGAAGGCACGTTCGTTAACTACGGCACCAAGCTGAAGCAATGTACCAATCTCCGCTCGCCGTTGGCTGAGCAAATTGATCAGGTCTTCAGCGCGAATATCATTCCAAACGAAGCGCCAGTTCTGGCCTTGCCAGGTGCTCAAAATGCAGAGAGCGGAGCAGTCATTAGCTTCGTTGTGTCAGCGACTGATGCAGATGGCGACGCGCTGTCGTTCACTGCACAAGGTGCCGACGTAACCGACAACGGTGATGGTACCGCAACGGTGACGTATAAAGCGCCAAACACCGCAGTCGACCTGACTGAAACGGTGACCGTGAAAGTCTCTGACGGCCGTAAATCTGACAGCGGTTCAGTGACGGTGAATGTTAAAGGTTCAGGTGATGTGGTTAACACTGCACCAGTACTGACTGCACCAGCATCTGTTTCTGTGAAAGCAGGTGAAACCGCAGAGATTGACCTTTCAGCAATTGATGCCGAAGGTGATTCTCTGACGTTTACTGCGTCTACGGGAGAGTTGGTTCAAACAGGTAACAGCGCAACAGTATCTGTGGCGACAGTAGACTCAACAGAAAACAGCGTGGTTAACGTCGTCGTTACTGTGACTGATGGTGTAGAAACTGTTGAAGCAACAGTCGTTGTGAACGTTGAAGGTAATACACCAGTAGACAGCAACTGGGACCGAAACAAGGTTTACAATACTGGCGATAAAGTAACCCACAACGGCGTTGAATATACTGCTAAATGGTGGACTAAAGGCGAAGAGCCGGGAACGTCAGCAGTATGGGAAGCGTTTGATGATGGTTCAGCAAAAGACTGGAGCGCTGACAAAGTCTACAACGGTGGTGATGTTGCTATCTATAACGGCAGCACCTACAAAGCGAAGTGGTGGACGAAAGGCGAAGCACCAGGATCTGCTTGGGGTCCTTGGGAACTTCTATAACCCTTAGCGTTAAATACCTACAAGGCCTCGTTTATACGAGGCCTTTTTGATTTTATTTTCCGTGTGTATAACAGAAACTGAGATTGTTCAGAGAGTTTGGCGATACTTGCCTTTACTGATACGCCTATCTTGTGCTTGATTGAAATGATCGCATTCTTTTTAGTCACTTAGTTTGGTGTATCTATGCTCGTTCGTTACGCAGTCGCGCTCATTGTTTTACTGATTTCCGGCTGTGCTTCTCTTTCTTCCTCTCCACAACTAACCACAGATCCTAACTGGGTCTCTGAAACCTTGCCAAATGGCATGCGATACCACCTTTATCCCATCGAAGGCGAGCAAATTGAAGTTCGGCTGGTTGTGAATGTGGGAAGCCTGAATGAAGGAGAGGATGAGAGGGGCTACGCGCATTTTATCGAGCATATGGCTTTCAACGGCACCCAACGTTATCCGAATAACTCAGTGTTTGAAGAGTTTGCCCAGGTTGGCGTTGAGTTTGGCCCTGATATCAATGCGGTGACTGACTATGGGCGAACTGTCTACCAGCTTTCTTTGCCGGATGCCCAGCGTCTTCCTGACGCGCTGGATTGGTTCCGTGATATTTCCGATGGCCTGACACTGGACAGCCAAGAAGTGGATGCGGAGGTGGGCGTCATTTTCGCAGAATGGCGACGTGACAACCGGGAAGATACATCTTGGCCCCTAAAACTCTATGAGGCGCTCATAGATGGGACGCCTTATATCGACCGGGATCCGATTGGCACTGAGTTCTCGCTGAACAGTGTGACGCCGGAAAGTCTCAAGGCGTTCTACGAAAAATGGTATCAGGCAAATCGAATCCAATTGGTGGTGATTGGCGGATTTAATGTTGAAAACCTGCAGACTGAAATAGAAGAGGAGTTCTCCTCGCTCCGTACGGAAAGCAAAAAGCCCGAGTCTCACCGCATTGTCCCCGTCGACAGAGATACGCAATATCCACTGACGCTTTATGCCTCTCAGGGCGAGTCGCCCGCTTTAGTGGTCAGTTTCAAAGATGGTGAGGACCTATATCCCGAGACGCTAGCAGAACAGAGAGCACTTTGGTTGCATTGGATGATGCTTGATGCGGTGCAACTGCGTCTTGAAGAGCAGTTTGAGCGGGAGAATCTTGCGCATAATGGCTTGTATTTCAACTTTGGTTTTCTACCAGGCTGGACGGTGTATGAACTGAGTGTGGAGTACAACGATGTTGACCGTCCCTATGTGCTCAAATCAGTAGCCAAAAACCTCGCATCGCTCCGTGACTATGGCGTTACAGAAGATGAGTTTTTGTCCTTGGTAGAGCAATACGAAGCCAGCATTGTGTTCTATGAGAATCAGTTGCCTATCGAAGTGGCGGAGAATGTGTATAACGATCTTTATTACAACCGCTTACCTCAAAGCCGAGTCGAGCAAAACGACAACTTCAGCCAGTTTCTACAAAACATCGAATTAAAGGATCTAAACAGAGAGCTGGCACGCTTACTGAAAGCATCAAATCAATCTCTGACGTTGGTTTACGGAAAGGGGGAGTCTATTGCTAATGCCGAGCTGCAACGGAATCGATATATAGAAACGTTGGCAAAGCCTGGCGAAGTGGTGGAGGTCTCCTACGCGGACGTGGAAATTCCTCAACCAGATTCCTTTGTCACGGTTACCGAAGATGCGGTTGAAATGGCGGAGAATGTTTTCCGGTGGAAACTCCCTAATGATTTGCCGGTTCTCTACTACAAAATGGATGACAGTTACTACGAAACACAGGTTGTGCTTCAGGCAAAAGGTGGCGTCGCATCAATGACAACGAAAGAAAGAGCAGCGTTAGATTTGATGTTCGAAACGTATCGTAACGGCAGTGTCGGTGATGTTTCAGCCAACGATTTCTCGCACTATCTTGAGGCCTTGGGTGTGAACATCGAGCCACAGGTTTATGGCAATAGCCATAACTTTTCGATGTATGTGCCAACAGAAGCACTGTTGGAAGGCCTGAATGCATTGCGTTATCTGATCGAAAACGTGAAGCCAAGCGAAGTGGCATTTGAGCGCGAAAAAGCACGGCTGATTGAACGCATGAATTTGGCGCAAACTTCACCGTATGACTTGTTTGGACGGGCGTCATTAGCGTTGATTTATCCTAGACCTTCCTATGAGTCGCCTTTAGGTGCCGAAGACTATCAAGGGTTAACGTTTGAAGATGTCACATCGCTGTATGAAAAGTTATTTGGCGATATGGGGCATTTCAGCGCCTATGTCGTGTCAGATGAACCTGTGCTGGCTGTTCAAGGTGTGGTTACGGCGTTGCTTGGAAACCTGCAAACGAAAAGGGAAAGAACAAATGCCAGCCCACTCCACTACAACAAGGATGGGGGTAAGGTAGTCAGGCACCTCTCTCCGGAAAACCGCACTTATGTGGAGCAGGTGTATATTCGCGCTTCAACGCCACGCACGGTTGATTCGGTGTTTGCGGAGGACTTGCTTAACCGAATTCTACAAGCGCGCTATAACCAGCTGGTGAGAGAAAAGTATTCGCTGTCTTACGATCCGTTTTTCTCTTCTTGGACGTGGGATGGGGAATCAGTCGTTACAACAACCATGACAGCGTTGGTCTCACCAGATAAGGAACAGGCATTGGCAGCATTATGGCCAACAATAAAACAGACGCTGACACAGCCCGTCACTAAGACTGAGAGTGAGAATGCGGCACGTCAATTGCTGAAAGACCTTTATGATTCCCAAACCGATCCGCAATTTATTGTCGGAACCCTTGCTCGCTACGATCTCTGGGGATATGCACTGGAAGGACTCATTTTCCCGGAACAGGTTATCGACAGAATCGATACACGACGACTTTCCCGTATGGCGTCTGTGCTGTTTGATGATGCCGCTTTTTTCGAAAGTATTTTGCGGCCCGCTAAATAAGAAAAACGCGCCCCAAGGGGCGCGTTTTAACCTTCTTTCGATAGGTAATTAATGGCTCTTTTGACCACCGAAGTATTTTTCAAGAATCTCTGGCGTCAGCTCGCCTTTTTCTTCCAGTGCCTTTAGCTCTGCTGCGATACGCTTCTGCTCTTCCATTGAAGGTAATGGAATGTCCGGTTCACGTTCTGGCGCATCTTTAATCAGGTTTTCTAAATCGATCATGTGGTTATTACCCAAATTACGTTTGTCGGTATTTTAATGAAAAAGTGACCTAGCTATCAAGGCTACAGGCTCTCTATCGCGGCTTCCCTTAATATCAATCAATTTCTTGTGTTTTACGGCATTTTGTAACACTGTAACAAAGATACCCAAGCAAATTGATTTCCCCATGGCCTTAATTTCTTCAACAGAGAGAATGGGATAACGAAACTTGGTGTAGGTGCTGAACATTTTGGCGTGTTCAGGCTGAATTGACTCGACATCATTCGATGGAAAGCCAACTGACAATAATAAGAACTAAGGAAAGGTAACTATGTCAGATATTCTTGAAGTCTATGTAACCAACGCATTTGTGGCAGAAAACCAAGGCGGTAACCCAGCAGGGGTTGTAGTGAATGCTGAAGGGCTAACGGTTGCACAGATGCAATCTATCGCGGCAGAGCTAGGTTATTCTGAAACAGCGTTTATCTCGCCTTCCAAAAAAGCGGACTACCGTATTCGTTTCTTTACCCCCACTGAAGAAGTCGATTTCTGTGGGCACGCAACGGTAGGCACGTTTTCAACGCTCTTCAAAACCGGAAAAATAGAAGCTGGAGACTACAAGCAGGAAACCGGAGCTGGAATATTGGGTGTGACGGTGACCGAAGACGGACGCATTAACATGCAGCAAGTGTTACCTGAGTTCGGCGACACCTACAACGAGGCAGATATTGCCCCATTGCTTGGTCTTTCAACGGAAGACATCCTTGCCACCGGGCTACCTATCAAAGCCGTATCAACGGGCCTCTGGGACATCATTGTTCCCGTCGATGATGAGGCTAAACTTCTGGCGATTGAAGCAGATCACAAAGCGATTGCGGCGTTTAACCGCAAAACAAATACAGGGGCAATTCATGCCTTCGCACTGACCCCGACAGAATCTGATATCTCAGCGAGATGCAGAAACTTCGCACCAGCACTGGGTATTGATGAAGAGTCGGCTACGGGCAGTGCAGCCGGTGCTTTGGCCTCTTACCTTCATATCTATCAGGGCGGTAAATACCGTTACTTGTTTGAGCAGGGTGAAGTGTTGAATAAGCGCTCTTTGCTTTGGGCGAGTGTCGAGTCTGAAAACGACAAGATTAGCGCGGTATTTGTTGGCGGCGTCAGTGATAAGCCAGTGCGGATTCCTTACAGATTAAAAGTTGAAGCGGTGTAATTTTCAGAAGGGAGCGGAAATGCTCCCTTTTTCATGTGGTTGCTCATTGGTTTGCTTGTTCAAGGATGTGACTTATTTAGCGGAAAAAGAAGGAAAAATTCGGCAACTGGTCTAATTTTTAAAGAGGAATCTTAACTATGGGACTTACTCTGCGTGGCCGAAGTATTTTTCTCATGTCAGCCGGTTTTCGATAAAGACCTCCAACACTGGGGGAGTGAGCTCTTGTTCCGAGAAGGACTGGAGAACAAATTCCCTTCCATCGACGAAGACACAGCGACCTCTCGTATTCTCAGTGCAAACTTTTTAGCGTGTGGCGGTAAGCCGGACAAAACGCGATATATCGTTAGCTTTGGCCAGTCATCCCTGATGGATGAAATTCCACTTTCGATGCCGCCCCAGCACCTGATTATCTCCTTGACTGACGACTGTGCACCCACACAGGAAGTGGTCAGTAAACTCCGTACCTATCGTACAGAAGGCTACCGTATCCTGATGGACGGGAAAGCCATGACCAATGAATGGCGCAATCATTTAGAGCTGGTAGATATTTTCAGCGTCAGCATGGAGCGCTCCAAGCCTTCTGATTGGGAGAATGTTATTTCCCAATATTCGCAGCAGGTTTTTCTGGCTAGAAAGGTAGAAAAACAAGATGAACTTGCCGCCGCACAGAGTTGCGGTTTCGCGCTTTTTCAGGGCTACTTCTTCGAAAAACCACAGATCAAACGTTCAGAAGATATCGCGCCCTCTGTTATGTCGTTGCTGGACGTTTGCATCATCATCAACCGTAATCCGGATGACATTGACACGCTCACCAAAATCATCTCGAAAGATGTATCACTGCTGTACAAAGTGGTGGCGAGTGCCAACATTCTCGCTAAAACCAAAACCAATAAGATTTCTAACCCGCGCCAGGCAGTGGTTTATCTTGGCGTGCAGGCACTTAGACGTTTGGTGTCATTGTTGATCATGACGAACCTAAACCATCAACACGCCCATCAATTACAGAGTGCGTCTTTGATACGCGCGACTTTTCTATCTTCAATGGAAAATAACATTCGTGGTTTTGACAAAGATGAGGCATTTATTGTTGGTGCATTTTCTATGCTTGACGTGATGCTAAGCAAGCCCATGGAAGACATCGTCGGTGAGTTGGATCTCTCCAATGACGTAAAACGTGCATTGATTGCCAAAGAAGGGGTTTACGGGCAGTTCCTGTCGCTATGCCATGACATTGAAAGGGCAAATTGGAATGGTGTGCTGCACACCTGTAACCAGCTCAAACTCAATGACAAGGCAGTGTTGAAAGAATTCGAACAGGCTCGCAGCAGTACCGCGGACATGACTTCCAGCATGCAGGTATGACCCTATGCTGATGATGCGAACAAAACTCGCGGTAATTTTGGTGGTTAGTGGCACACTGATCCTCAGTGTGTTTGGCGTATTCAACTACTACAAAACCCACGATCGCCTTTATGGTGAGATGGACTTCGAACTCGAGTCTATTATCGCCCGACTTTCGTACCGACTTCCCGCCCAGATGTGGAACTATGATTTTGAGTCTGTCGTTAAAGATCTGGAAAGTGAAACCCTTTCCCGTTTCGTCTACCGCATTGAAGTCGTCTCTAAAGACGATAACTTCCGTCATATCACCAAGCCCAAAAGCGGAGAGTTCAGTAACGAGTTTCGTCTGCGCAGTATTCCCTTGATTTATGACGAGCTGAATGAACAAACCAAAGTCGGGGACTTGATTATCTATGAAGACCCGAGACCGATTGAGAGTACCCTCACATCAGAAATCGTTTCCGGTATCGCGCAGGTTTTCCTCCTGGATCTGATGATCATGTTCCTGATTTGGAAGTACGCCCGGGCGATAAAGGAAATTGAATCAAGCAAAAACTACCTCAACACTATTATCCACAGCTACAAGGACGGACTTTTGGTGCTGGGGGAAGACCACGAAATCACAACGCTCAATGAAGCAGCGAGGCGGATGTTTGAGCTGGAAGATGTGCCGATTGAGAAGGTGACCTTATCGAAAGTTATCGCCAAAGTCGTTCCTGATTCTCGTGCGTATTTCTCACAAGCACTTTATGGCTTCAATACCAAAAGCTTGAATTATGAGCTTATCAGAACCGATGAACGTCAGATCGTGCAGGTTCGCTCCAACAAAATCGAGGTGAACGAAAGACCGCTTCAGGTAGCGATTATCCGCGACATTACGGAACAGCATCTGGACAAAATAAAAGTGTCGAAGGGGGCTGAGCTCTTCTCTGCCGTGAAAACCTTGCAGGACAAATTCCTGATCAGCGATGACTACCACAATAGCTTTCGTGAAGTGTTGAAGATCCTGTTAAAGATTGGTGAGAGTAATCACGGCATTATTGTGGAGTTGGATTACGAAGCCCAGAACAATTACCGCATTCTGGCGCAAACACGGCTGATTGCGAATGGCTATGTGTCAGAAGAGTTCGTTCGCAACGTTGTCACACGTGTCATTGACACCCAGAAAGGGGACAGAAGCCTGCAATTGGCGGGGCAATCGTCAAACAACGGGAAACTGATTATCAACTCCCTCAGCATGCCTCTGTTTCTCTCGAATCAATTAGTGGGCGTGGTTTGCCTCTTTGATGAATCAACCAATTATGATGAAGACTTGGTGTCTTGGCTTGAGCCGGTATTGTCGAGTCTCAGTGCCATGGTTAACTTCGTCCGACAGAAGAAATTGAATGATTTAATCACCGAGCAAATGGTGCATGCCAAAGAGGAAGCGGAGAAGGCCAACGAAGCCAAAACCAACTTTCTGGCGATGATGAGCCATGAAATCCGAACGCCGATGAATGGTATTGTGGGTATGTCTAATCTGCTCAAAGAAACCGACCTCAATCAACAACAATCGTATTTTGTCGATACGCTGGTTCACTCTTCAAATGCCTTGCTGAATATCATCAATGACGTGCTCGATTTAACCAAAATCGAGGCGGGCAAAATGCGCTTATTTGATCAGGAATGTGAGCTGCCGGACCTCGTTCATGATGCGCTGGTGGTTTTCCATGCCAAAGCTGTCGAAAAAAGCTTGAGGCTGCATTGCCTTATCGAGCCAGACTTGCCGCGCTGGTTAATGCTGGATCCTGTTCGTTATACGCAAATTATTCTGAATCTGGTGGGGAATGCTCTGAAGTTCACCAAACATGGTTCTGTCATGGTCCACGTGAGCAAAACCAAGCTGGAGGGTGTGGAGCATATCAGACTTGAAGTGAAGGACACGGGGATTGGTATTCCAGAAGAGAAGCTAGGAACCATCTTTGAAAACTTTACTCAAGTCGATAACTCCTATTCTCGCTCATATCAAGGCACAGGGCTTGGTCTGCCAGTTTGTCTGAAACTGACAGAATTGATGGGCGGCGCAATTGAGGTTGTCAGCAAGGAAGACGTGGGAACGACCTTCACTGTGGATGTTCCTCTCACGTTGGTGCCAGACAACACCAACTGTTTGCTGGAGAACCTGACACTGAAGCCGGAGATTGAAGGTAAAGCGGCTATCATCGCCACTCAGGACTCCCAACTTTATGCCGTATTAAATGCATACCTTTCAAACGTTGGCTTAAAAGTAGAGCAATGGTCTAAGAGCACGCCGCCAGAAGAGGAAATCTGTGAATCGGCGCTGCTATTTGTTGATGACAATATGATCAGTGAAATGCGTCCTGCAATGAACCCTGCTAATCACACCTTGTTGATCAGTCATAGTGGTGTGGTAGACGAGTTTGGTATGCCGTGTCTCATTAACCCTATCAACCCAGATGCGCTTATTAATGCGCTTTCTGCTGACTCGCCTATTGATGTAGAAGTGCCGGAAGTAAAAGCCGACGCGGTGCGTTTTGATGGATTGAATGTTCTGATCGCTGAAGACCACTTAGTGAATCAGGATCTGATGGTGTTGGTACTTAACAGTTTAGGTTGCCAGTCGACGTTGGCGGATAACGGGTTAGAAGCGTTGGATAAACACCGGGCCAATCCGTTTGATTTGATCCTGATGGATTGTCAGATGCCGGAAATGGATGGCTTTGAGGCAACGAGAAACATCCGTGATTTTGATGAAAATGTCCCGATTATCGCAGTGACAGCGAATGCGCTATCTGGGGATGCGCAGCGTTGTTTAGATTCGGGAATGAATGCTCACCTTGCTAAACCGTTTACTAAAGAACAATTAGTGAATTTGATGCTGTTGTATGTGCCAGGAGAAAAAGCATTTCCGGTTTCCAAAGGGTGGGAGCCTGAAGCGATGAAGCAAGAGGGAACTGACGCGTCAGAGCAAGTTCCATCAAAAGTTACGCTGGAAGAATGCACCACGTTTGATGTCAATCAGCTCAAAGATCAAGTAGGAGATAGTGAAGAGCTGATGCTTCATATTCTGACCAAATATCTCACTACCCAGGAGGCTGATATGGAAGCGCTTCAAAGCGCAATGTCTTCTTCCGACCTGGCTGGCGTGAGAAAAATTGCGCACCGAATGAAAGGTGCGGCGTCGATGATCGGGGCAAAAGAACTGGCAGAACTGTGTCTTTCCATTGAAAAAGATCACGACAAAGGCCTAGAGCTCATACAAAACCGTTTTGACGAGTTGAATGCCCGTACTGCGGAAATCAAGCAAGAGTTAGAAAGCCTTTCCAGTGCCTAACATACCCAAACAACCTGAAGATGCCGGATTCAGCGAGTTTGACTGGCGTTGTGATCGCGGCGTCCCTTTGTGGGTGTAGTCACCTCCATCAAAAAGGGACAACAACGAGCACGACGTCAGTCAACTC
>NZ_LASY01000124.1:0-446 GCF_000973155.1 Grimontia sp. AD028
TCCGTGGTGGTGCCATCGTTGATGGTAGTTTCCACCGCAGCCGGTGCCGTTGGCTGGGCTTCGAAGTCACCGCCAGCGGTCGCATTCACTGAGACGGTAAACACGTCATCATCGGCCGATTCGTTCAGGCTGTCATCCAGCGTATTGACGGTGAAATCGATGGACGTAGTGCCTGCGGCGATCACCACATCGCGGGTCACCGGGGTGACATCGCCATCTTCCGTGGTCTTATGTCCCACGACAATAGTCACGGTGAAATCAGCAGTTGGCGCTTCCGAGAGCGTTAATGTATAGCTGGCTGATTCACCCTCAATGACAGACGCATCGCCCGTCAATGTTAGCGTCGGCGCATCCGTGGTGGTGCCGTCATTGATGGTGGTTTCGACAGCAGAAGGCGCAGTAGGCTGCGCCTCAAAATCACCGCCGGAGGTGGCATTCACCGAGAC
>NZ_LASY01000125.1:0-27478 GCF_000973155.1 Grimontia sp. AD028
CCTTCGGGCAGCGTTTGTGGGGAATTTCTGCTGCGTTATCGGCTTCTCATGTAGGCTAGCTACACATCGAAGCCTCTGCCTTGCATAAAATCCCCACAAACTGCTGCAAAAATCATCACCAAAGGTCAACATCCCCTAATAAAAGCGTAGATTCAACACCTTGATGTTTCGAATTTATCGGCGTTTCTCGCCATAAGAGCAGATCGAACGTGTGATGGACTGCGTAAAAAGACAAAACCCTTAACCACGATGACTTGATGCCTTCATCACCAACCCAAAACCGAGATGCCATCAGCCTAGTTTGGTTCAAACGCGATTTACGTCTGACCGACCATGAGCCATTACAGGCGGCGATAGCATCGGACTTACCTGTCCTACTGCTCTATATATTTGAACCGATACTGCTTGAGGATGAACATTACTCAGAACGCCATTGGCGGTTTGTGTGGCAATCGCTGGAGGACCTGAACCAACAACTGGCGCCTTATGGTGGCAAAGTGCTGGTGGTACGAAGCGGATGTATTGAGGCGCTGTCATCTCTTCATACCCAGTTCAAGATTAAAACCCTCTATTCCCACGAGGAAACGGGGTTAATGAAGACGTTCGCCCGGGACAAAGAAGTAGGGAAATGGTGTGAAGAACAAGCGATCGACTGGCAGGAATATCAAACCGGCGCGGTAAAACGCGGGGCAATCAGCCGTGAAGGGTGGGACAAAGCGTGGGACAAAACCATGCGCGCACCTGTCATCACACCGAATCTTGAAACCGCTGCATTTATTAACGTCCAATCTGCTCACCTGCCAGAATTTGTGCCACCAGCGACGTGGCATAACAAACAACGGGGAATGCAGACGGGCGGTCCCATGTTGGCGTGGAAAACGCTACACAGTTTCTACGAGGGGCGGGGGAAGTCGTATGCGTTCAAAATCTCCAAGCCTGCAGAAAGTCGCAACCATTGCTCCCGACTCTCGCCGTATCTCGCGTGGGGAAACATCAGTGTGCGGGAGGTCTACCAGACTTTATTACAACATTGGAATGAACCGGGATGGCGACGGTCATTGAGTGCGCTGTCATCGCGGTTTCACTGGCACTGTCATTTCATTCAAAAATTTGAGAGTGAATGCGAGATGGAGTTTCGCCATGTTAACCGTGGCTATGAAGCGTTTCCCTATAGAAAAGATGAAAACGTCATCAAGGATTTAGCGTGTTGGATGCAAGGTACGACAGGCTATCCGCTGGTGGATGCCTGCATGCGCTGCCTTCACGCGACCGGTTACATCAACTTTCGTATGCGCTCCATGCTGGTCAGTTTCCTTTGCCATCACCTCAATATTGATTGGCGATTGGGTGTAAAACACCTAGCGAGTCTCTTTTTGGACTTCGAGCCCGGCATTCATTACGCACAGTTTCAAATGCAGGCAAGCGTGACAGGTACGAATACCATTCGGATTTACAACCCGACCAAACAGGCACAGGAGCATGACCCTGACGCTGCATTTATTCACCGCTGGCTGCCGGAGTTGAAGCAAATCCCTTCGCCTTTAGTGTTCGAGCCTTGGCTGTTAACGCCGCTGGAACAGCAAATGTACGGAATCAGCATCGGTGAAGCAGGGGATTATCCAGAGCCTTGTATTGAGCTTGATGGCGCATCAAAAGCAGCTCGAGACAGATTATGGAGCTGGAAAAAACATGCGGAGGTGAAAAAAGAAAGCAAGCGGATACTTGCCGTGCATGTGCGACCGGAGTGATTTTATGTCGAAACACTTGTCAAAGAAATGAGCGTATATCGTTTGCTGTGCTATTTGTTTTTATAAGGCAATTGAACAAGGTACTGCCATGTCATCTCACGCTTCCGAAACTGAAATGTCTGTTGTTCCCACCAATATCGTTGGGCGTATTCAACATCTGACTCGACGAAAAGATATCGATTTTTCTGAGTGGGTCAGGGAGTTGCTGCAAATCGCCACGTGGCAATTTGACGCAGATTGCGCTTGCTTTTCCCGTATCGACAATCTCGAATTAGAAGTCGTGGAATGCTATTCGAATGGCAACGTGGTCTCGAAAAAAGCAGGCGACGTGGTGGCTTTGGGCAGCACGTTTTGCAGTGTGACTGCGGGTATGGAAGCGCCTCTCATGGCTCCAGACACCAGAAAGAATGAAAAGCTCTCTGGTCACCCCGGCGTTAACCGGCTGCCAGAGGCCTATTGGGGAGTGGCGATCCGTTTTGGCGGTGCAGTGTGGGGAACACTGAGTGTAGTGGCAGATGCCGACGGCAGCGCAAACCCGGACAACGAAGGCATCTTGACGCTGCTGGCAGGAATTCTGGAAATCAAACTGGAGAATGAGGAATACCGCGCGGAGCTTAACGGAGCGCGTGAATCTTACCGCCAACTCAGTGAGCGTCTCGAAAATTTGCAGCAGGTGGACCTCTTGACTGAACTGCCAAGCCGCGGGGCGCTGTTTGATTATCTAAATAGAGAGCTGAATCAGCTGATAAGGCGAGATGGGGAAGGCGCGATTGCATTGGTTGATATCGATAATTTCCACGCAATCAATGAAAAGCATGGGCATGAAGAAGGCGATCGGATATTGAAAGGCGCAGCGACCGCCTTGCGGCAGGCCGTTCGAAACTACGATTACGTGGCAAGATACAGCGGCGAGCAGTTCCTGATTTGGTTGCCGGACACCTTGCAATCGGAAGTGGTAAAAGTGTGCGAGCGGATGTCGGAAGGTGTCGCGCAGTGCTCAATTGACAATAAACCGGTGACTATTAGCATCGGTTATTGTGCTTTCCGGAGCGACAGTGAAAAACAAATCCCCTATGACCGCGCCGTGGACAAGTTGATCAACCTTGCTCATAACGCCTTGTCTGAGGCCAAAGTGAAAGGACGCAACTGTGCGATGTCAGCGTCCAAAAGACCAGTCACGATTACCTCAATTACAAACTGACTCTCCGAACACGTTGTACTCAACGATACAGATAGACAGACAGAAAATAGTTTATCTGGTCGTTGATGTACTTTATCGCTTTCTGTCGATCGCTCGATTCTCCACCTTCCGTAATATCCCACGGAATAAATTTTTCGTATTTCGGTAAAGGCTTGCCCGATTGTACCGACGCTGGATTAAGTGCAATCAGATAATCCACGTTGTTTCGGTGGTAAGCCTCAATCGGCCTGAAGTGCGAATCTGTGCAGGCTATGTTGTATTGCCTCAGTGTCTGGCAGGCTGTGGCGACATCGCAACTGGCACTGGTGTAGGCACTGTAGCTATCAAAGTGGCTGTCTGCTTTATGTGCCAAAATCGCGCCTGCCACTAAGGAATAGCCTTCTTGACCGTCACACAGGAAAAGGACGGTTGGTTTGTGTTTCAAGCGAACATCATGATCAGCAAGTGATGACGAACCATTGCTGTCTGAGTGGCTTGAGCCAAATGAGGCGGGTTGAGCCATGTCTGTACTCTCTTTTATATATTGGAATGTTTGAAGCCACTGCGTTGAGATGCCCAAGCAGCCTTAAGGCGTGGAATCAGGCAGACGCACTTCTTTTTAGTGCCAATCAGCAAGCGAAATTCCGCGATAAAGCGTTGTCAATACGGCAAAAAAGACAGATGCGGCGAGGGTGAGGCACGGAAATAAACTAGGCAGGAATTATGTCAACGCGATGAAGGATGGGTGTCATTGATATTTCAGTTAAGTGACATTATTCCCTGTAATTAAATGTTCACATTTCATTAAGGTTAGTGTCACAAGCGATCTCTAATTTTGATAGCAGGTTTTGATAAGAAATCGAATAACGGTCAGTGAGGACACTGACAGTTGAACTCAAAAAACTATCGACTTGGAGGTTGATGTGAAACTTAAGGCTCTGATTGCGGCATCGACAGTATGCCTGTCAGTATTCGCTGCGAATAACGCTGCTGCAGCGACTCGTGACTACATTAGCATTGTTGGTTCTTCAACAGTCTACCCGTTTGCTACCGTTGTAGCGGAACGCTTTGGTCGCACTTCAGAATTCTCTGTACCGAAAATCGAATCTACCGGTTCTGGCGGTGGTCTGAAACTGTTCTGTGCAGGTGTGGGTGAAAACACCCCAGACATCACTAACGCATCGCGCAAAATCAAAAGCTCTGAAATCGAGCTTTGTGCAAAGAACGGCGTTAAAGACATCACCGAAATCAAAGTAGGTTACGACGGCATCGCTTTCGCTAACTCTAAAAAGTCTGAGCAGTTCGATATCACTCTGAAAGATCTTTTCACTGCACTGGCTAAAGTCGTTCCAGACGCGAACGGTAACCTCATCGAAAACCCGAACAAAACCTGGAAAGACGTCAACCCTTCTCTTCCAGCGACCAAAATTGAAGTTCTGGGCCCACCACCAACATCTGGTACTCGCGATGCATTCGTAGAGCTGGCGATGGAAGGCGGCTGTAAGCAATACCCAGAGCTGAAAGCCATGAAGAAGCAAGACAAGAAGAAGTACAAAGCAGTTTGTCACGGTATTCGTGAAGATGGCGCGTTCATTGAAGCGGGTGAGAACGACAACCTGATCGTACAGAAACTGGACGCGAACCCTAATGCATTCGGTATCTTCGGTTACAGCTTCCTCGAGCAAAACTCTGACAAAGTTCAGGGTGCGAAAATCGGCGGTGTAGTACCAACGTTTGATGCGATTGGTGACGGTTCTTACCCAGTATCTCGTTCACTGTACTTCTACGTGAAAAACGCACACGCAGATGTGATTCCTGGCCTGAAAGACTATGTAACGGCCTTCACTTCTGAAGATGCGATTGGTGACGAAGGTTACCTGACTGACCGTGGTCTGATTCCTCTGTCAGCGCGTGATTGGAAACTGGTTCGTAACGACGCGGTTGATTTGAAACCAAACCTGTAAGTTACCAACCCGAGGTGGTGCACTTTTTAAGGTGCACCACCTTTTGCTGTATTTGCCCGAATTGAAACCCGGTTTGGGTAAAAAAGGATTTAAGGAATAGGGATGCAGACGTCCACATTGATGGTGATAGTCGCGCTGTTTGCAATAAGCGCTTTTGTACTCGCCAAAAAACGCTCCCGGGAAGTGGCTACCATTGAAGGTGGTTTGAAGAAACTTCACTCCCGACCAGCCTACTATGGTTCCTTTGCTGCAATTTTAGCAGCGGTACCTGCGGTGATTCTTCTTCTGATCTGGCAAGCCATAGAACCCAGTCTGGTTCACTCTCTGGTGATGGCCCAGATCCCGTCATCCACGCTACAAGCGCACGAAAGTATGACGCTGCTCTACAGCCAAATCGTGCACATTGCGAATGGCGTTTTGAAGACAGAAGATCCTGCACTGCTTGCAGCATCAGAACACTACCACCACCTACAAAGTATTGGACTGACGCTGAGATGGGTCGCGGTACTGACTGTGTCTTTGGTAGGTTTGGCAGCTGGCTGGCGAATGGTTCGTCCGAAGCTCAAGGCGCGCCACTATGTGGAAAAATGCCTGCAACTATTCCTGATGTTCTGTTCAACACTGGCAATCCTGACGACGGCAGGCATTGTGCTTTCTGTGTTGTTCGAAGCGATCCGCTTCTTCCAGATTATCCCGGTCACGGACTTCTTGTTCGGGACGCAATGGTCACCGCAGATTGCCCTGCGTGCAGACCAACAAGGTGCAAGCGGCGCATTTGGTGCGATTCCGCTGTTCACTGGTACCTTGATGATTTCCTTTATCGCCATGTGTATCGCTGCACCTATCGGTTTGATGAGTGCGATATACCTGGCGGAATACGCCTCACCACGCGTGCGCAATATCGTTAAACCTGTTCTGGAAATCCTCGCAGGTATTCCAACCGTGGTTTACGGCTTCTTTGCTGCCCTGACGGCTGCGCCTTTTATCCGCGATGTGGCCGAATCGATTGGACTGAGCAATGTTTCCTCGGAAAGTGCTTTGGCAGCAGGTGCTGTCATGGGCGTGATGATCATTCCTTTTGTTTCATCACTGTCTGATGACGTGATTACTGCCGTGCCCCAGTCTCTTCGTGATGGCTCACTTGGCCTCGGTGCGACACGCTCTGAAACGATTCGCAAAGTCGTATTGCCTGCTGCATTGCCAGGCATCGTGGGTGGCTTGCTGCTTGCCGTTTCACGCGCCATTGGTGAAACCATGATCGTGGTGATGGCAGCAGGTTTGTCGGCAAACCTCACCGCTAACCCGCTGGATTCTGTCACCACCGTCACCGTACAAATCGTGACCTTGCTGGTGGGTGACCAAGAGTTTGATAGCCCTAAAACGCTGGCTGCGTTCGCACTGGGCCTGACATTGTTCGTTGTAACACTGGCGCTTAACTTTGTTGCACTTCGAATTGTGAAGAAATATCGAGAGCAGTATGACTGATAAATTATTAAAACTGGCAGAGACCAAACGCGAGCGAGTCAAAGCGGGTGTAGCCCGTCGTCGTGCCAAAGAGAAACGTTTCCGCTTCTACGGTATTGCTTCGATTTCGATGGCGTTTGCGTTTCTGATTGTCTTGATGACCACCATTTTTTCCGAAGGTTACACCGCGTTTTTCACTACCGAAATCGAGCTTCAGGTTGACCTTTCACCGGAAGCGCTCGGCATTGATGGCGATGAAACCGATCCTAAAGTGCTGATGGGCGCTAGCTACCGCAAAGTGCTTCGTCAGGCGCTTCGTGAAGAGATCGCTGTTGATGGCCGTAAACAACGCCGCGCGCTTTACAGCTTTATCTCGAACGGCGCGGAATATGACCTGCGTGACAAGGTAATGGCGGACCCGTCGTTGATTGGGACGACCATCACTTACTGGGCGCAAGCGGGCGATAACTTTAACCAGTACAACAAAGGCAACATCAAGGCGAGCACGCCGGAAGATGGTCGTCAGTTCAAGAACCTCCAAATCGAATGGTATGACGAACTGAAAAAAGAAGACCGTGTTCGCACCGTTTTCAACACCAAGTTCTTTACCAACGGCGATAGCCGTGACCCAGAGCTGGCTGGCATTTGGGGCGCAACCGTGGGGTCTTTCTACACCTTACTGGTGACCTTGGTGCTGAGCTTCCCAATTGGTGTCGCTGCAGCGATTTACCTGGAAGAGTTTGCGCCACGCAACCGCGCGACTGAGCTGATTGAAATCAACATCAACAACCTCGCTGCTGTGCCGTCTATCGTGTTCGGTCTGCTGGGTCTGGCGGTGTTCCTGAATGTGGCTGACTTGCCGCGCTCGGCGCCGGTGGTAGGCGGTTTGGTGCTGACGCTCATGACGTTGCCAACCATCATTATTTCCAGCCGCGCTGCAATCAAAGCAGTCCCACCTTCGGTGCGTGATGCCGCGTTGGGTGTGGGCGCGTCAAAAATGCAGATGGTGCTTCACCACGTTCTGCCGCTGGCAATGCCGGGCATGTTGACCGGTACCATTATCGGTATGGCGCAGGCGCTGGGTGAGACGGCACCGCTGCTGATGATTGGCATGGTGGCGTTTATTGTGGACGTTCCTTCTGGTCCGCTGGATGCAGCCACCGCGCTGCCAGTACAAATTTATCTCTGGGCTGAAAACCCGGAAAAAGGTTTTGTTGAGAACACCTCAGGCGCAATCATGGTATTGCTGGCGTTCTTGGCACTGATGAATGCATGTGCCGTTATCATGCGTAAGCGCCTTGAGCGCAGATGGTAGGAGTATGGATATGACAACCGTAATGACTCACACAGGTGAACTGAATCAAATCCCTCAAGAAATGGCTGCGGAAAAAACCGCGGCGCCAAAAGAGACCTGTGGCCTTCCATTTGTCACGGCTCCTCGCATGACAGCGCGTGATGTCAGCGTGAGCTATGAAGGTGGCGCAAAGTCTGCCATTCGTAATATTAATCTCGACATCGGTGAGAAACAGGTGTTGGCGATGATTGGCCCTTCAGGTTGTGGTAAGTCTACCTTCCTGCGCTGTCTGAACCGGATGAACGACACCGTACCGGGTTGTGAAGTGAAGGGTGAAATCCTGCTGGATGGTCATAACATCTATGCCAAAGAGCAGGAAATTGTTGAGCTGCGTTCACAGGTCGGCATGGTATTCCAGCGCCCGAACCCGTTCCCTAAATCTATTTATGACAACGTGGCTTATGGCCCCCGTATTCATGGCTTGGTGGATGGAAAAGATGAACTGGATGGCGTGATTGAAGAATCGCTGCGCCGTGCAGGTCTTTGGGCTGAAGTGGCAGACCGTCTTGATCAGCCAGCAACGGGCCTTTCAGGTGGTCAGCAGCAGCGTCTTTGTATCGCCCGTACTATCGCGATTGCACCAGAAGTTATCCTGATGGATGAGCCATGTTCAGCGCTTGACCCGATTGCTACGGGCATCATCGAAGAGCTGATCAGCGAGCTGAAAGAGAACTTCAGCATCGTGATGGTGACGCACTCCATGTCACAGGCGAAGCGTGTTTCTGACCGCACCGCATACTTCCACTTGGGTGACTTGGTAGAAGTGAACGAAACAGCGCGTGTGTTCGAAGACCCAGAGCACAAGCTGACCCGTGACTACATCGGTGGCCGTTTCGGCTAATCGCGGACGCGAGAAATTCAAAAGGCGGACATTTTGTCCGCCTTTTTTCTGAGCAGCTACCTACTGTGATTGCTATTAGCCAGCGTATTTGAACACAGTGTTCCCGTCTTTTATGGTCTCAAGCACCTTAATGTCTTTGATTTCCATTGGTTCGACGGCCAGTGGATTTTTATCCAGCACGACTAAATCCGCGCGCTTGCCCACTTCAATGGTGCCTTTTTCGTCTTCCTCAAAGTTCTGGTAAGCAGCAGTTTTGGTGACGGCTTCCAGCGCTTGGTAAGGAGTGATTCTGTGGTATTCACCTAACACCTCACCTGAACGTGTTACTCGGTTTACCGCTGTCCACATGTTGAGCAACTGGTCAGGGAAGGCAACCGGCGCATCCATATGAATGGTGTAAGTGAGTCCGAATTCATTTGCCCAGCCCATAGGGGAGATGTTTGATGCTCTCCAAGGGCCAAGCACTGAATCGCGGTGGTAATCACCCCAGAAGAAGGTATGGGCAGGGAAATAAGACGCCATCATACCCGCATCACGCATACGCTTGATTTGGTCCAGGCGCATAGTTTGCGCGTGAATTGTGGTGGTTCGGTGGTCACGGTCCCCGTATTTCGCATTCGCTTTTTCAACGGCATTCAATAGCAGGTCAGCTGCCGCATCACCGTTGGCATGACTAATGAGCTGCGCATCGTTTTTGAAGGCAAGATCCACGTAGTGATCCATTTCTTCCTGATTGAGCACCGGATAGCCGTGGTAGTGATAGGAGTGGCTATGAGGCACCTCGAAGTATGGCGTTGAAAGGAATGCGGTTTTTCCTTGAGGAGAGCCATCTCCGGTGATTTTCATGCCAGCCAGCTTCAGCCCGTTGCTGTATTCGCCAAGCTTCATGTTTTCAAGCACAGTTTCAAAGTCGACCCATTTTGCGTAAGCCAGCACATCGATTTTTAACTCGCCTGCATCAGCCATTGATTTAATCAAACCCAATGTTGACGCTGTTGCCAGTCCTTCCTGCGCGGTGGTTACCCCATAACGCGCGAACAGATCCTGCGCTTTGTTAAAGTTTTCGATGGCTTCTTCTTGGCTACCTACAGTCAGGTGAGGAAAGAGCGCATAGGTGGCAGACTCTTCAATCAGCCCCGTCAGCGCGCCGTTTTCATCTTTGTGGATCACGCCACCACTTGGGTTTTCTGATGCATCGGAATAACCGATTTTTGCCAATCCCGCACTGTTACAAACCCCTAAATGCCCTGACACATGCATCATACAAAGGCTGAAGTCTCCCGTTACTTTATCCAGCTCCTGCTTGTTCGGGTGGCGTTTTTCTTCCAGCACGGAATCGTCATAGCCAAACGCGATATGCAAAATGCTTCTATCCAAGTCTTGCGAGAAATGATCCGCCAACTGTTCTTGGATAGCGGGGATACTGTCACTGGTTCCCATTGGGGATGGGTAAACAAATAGTGAGTTTGCCAGTGGAATGTAGTTCGCAAAGTGACCATGGGAATCAATAAAGCCGGGTGCGACTGTTTTCCCCTCAAGGTCACGAACTTCTGTTGTGCTTCCTTTTGTTTTTAGGACTTCCTTCGTGCTGCCGACAGCAACGATTTTTCCGTCTTTGATCGCCACTGCTTCGGCTCTTGCCTGTTCGCCGGTAACGGTGACGATGTCTCCGTTCTTCAAAATCAAATCCGGTGCGGCTAGCGCCATGGTAGAGGAGAGTGCAAGAGCGACAACTGAAAGCGGGATGATTTTCATTTCGACCTCTGAGTTTAGTTTTTGTTTTAAATGACTTTTTGAACTTGTCGCTATTTTTAAACGAATATCCAATACTACCAAGTCAGTTTTGTTAGGGTATTGCTAACAAAAGGCATGGGATAGACGAAATGCATACATTGGAACAACTCACTACCTTTATCGCGGTCTATGAAAAAGGGTCGTACAGCGCTGCGGCAAAGCTGTTGGGGAAATCGCGCACTACGGTGCGTGAGCACGTGATGGCATTTGAGGATGGAGTGGGATATTCACTGTTTGTGATTGAAGGTCGAAAGGCAATCCCCACTGACAAGGCTTCTAAGCTGTATTTTCAGGCCAAAGTAGTAGAGAAACAAAACCGCGAGCTCTACCACTTCAGCCAAGCCTTATTTGCCAGTGACGTGCACTCGGTAACCATTGTTCATGATGTGTTTGCTCCTATGACCATGATGGTCAATATCGAAGAGAAAATTCGGCAGCATTATCCGAATATCACGGTTAACTGGCTTCATAGAACACGTCCAGAGGCTCTGGAAATGCTCAATGACGGCTCAGCAGATCTGGCATTAATGCCAAACCGCGATATGGTTTTTGCGGAGACGGAAGTGACCTGGAGAAGTATTGCTAACCTGCAACTGAAGTGTTTTGCATCTGTCTCGTCTCCGCTGGCTGCTTTGGAAGAAGTGACGATCAATGAACTACAGGGTCAGACACAGTATCTGACAGAGAACTTTCTCGCGTTGAATGTGGGCTTTGCCAAGGTCTCTCCACGGCGTCATGTAGTGAGTAACCATGATTTATTGTGTGAGCTGATTAAACGAGATGGTTGGGCAGTCATGCCGACGGATTATCTGTTGCCATACCTAAATTCTGGTGAGCTGGTGGAGCTCAATATCAAAGAATCTCCTATTGGAAAAGGTATCGGGCTCAATGTGTTCTTTGCTATCGGCAAAGATACCCAGCAGGAGTTTGCCGATATCATCGATTGGTTTGAAGAGCAGGGACGCCTGCTTGGCTGAGCAGTTGATTCAATAGCCCGAAAGTGCGCATTAAGTGTTTGCCAAATAGACTAACTGAGCAAAGCCTGTGCAAACGGACGAATTTCAGGAAATTCGGGCTTTACAAGCTCGCGAGGGCTTTGTAATATGCGCGGCACTTACGGAGAGATGGCTGAGTGGTTGAAAGCACCGGTCTTGAAAACCGGCATACGTTAATAGCGTATCTAGGGTTCAAATCCCTATCTCTCCGCCACATTAGATTAAGCCCGCTCACTGAGCGGGCTTTTTCGTATATGGAATAAGCCTGTGGAGATAGGGATGCAGAACCCTAGACCCTAGGTTCAGCCGAGCGGAGCGAGACAACGTTGCCCGGCGAAGCCGAATAGGCAACGGCCCGAAGCGACCGCATAAATCCCGCTATTCTTTGCTTCTGGCTCCGCCACATTAGATTAAGCCCGCGAGCTCTTAGCTATAGAGATAGCGGCCTTTTTCGTATTTATCGCTTTTCAAAGTGACACATCATAGCCAGATAGATGGATGGGGGAGACCGGGATATTCATTTCATATCCTTCGTGGTGTTCACTTAAAGGGTCTAACGCGTTTTGCTTGTTACAACCCGCCATCAAGAGCACAACAATCACAAGAATAAGCTCTATTTTCTCCATATCCTCTCCCTATACCCAAACTGTCTGAAATTGATAATCTTCAGGTGATGTAGATAGATGTTAGAAGTACCACTTCATACCGAACTCAATCGCCAACTCGCCATCACCATCAATTTGAAGACCCGATGGCAAGGTCAAATCTGTTTCGTTGTAAGCGAGTTTGGTCACGAACCATTGCCCGAAATTGCTTTTTGCAGGCGATTGGAAAACAACGTTCAATGATTTTGATTCCAGTTCGACTGTATCGCCGCTCACGTCAAAATATTCGGGCCATGCTAAGAGGAATGAACCATTGTCACCAATTGGCGCGGTCAAGAACAGGTTTGCTAAGTATCCATCAGCGCTCTCTCCAAATACCTCACCCGTTGTGTAAGCCACGTTTGGAAATAACTGAAAACCCGGTGTGTAGTCTCTATTGATGGCAGCAACTGCACCGACTGAGAAAAGCGCGGTATCTGGCAGCCCTTGCGTTTTTTGATGAACGAGGTCGAAAGAAAAGCCAAGTCGTGGGAACAGACTGTTATCGAGTTGATGTGCTTGAAAATATTGCGCTCTGCCACCGAGGTAATCGGTATCAAACTTGTTTTCGCCTTGCTTATTACCGAATACACCTTCGGCATAGCCCGAGAACGCGGCGGTTTCGCTCCATTGACCGGAGAAAATGCCCGATGCGCGAATGTTAGAATCGGAAGTCACAAAGAGCGCGGCCTGAGGATTGATCTTGGTAACGTCCTGAAGATCATCAGGATTGATCACAGCGTCTGCCTCGCCAGCAATAACAGCATGGGCGCTAAAGCTCATCAGAGCGATGAGTAGATTATGTTTTGTTTTCATTGTTTAGCCTTGATATCTATTTCAATTTCAAGGCGATGTTAGATTCTATTAGCCATACTCAAAAACCGCATATGTTAGGTTATTCCCTACAATTGATGTCGGCACAGTGTCATTGGGTAGTGATTCACGGGATTAGCTATCTGAGAGAGTCGCTTTTTACTCGCTTAGCTAGCGGCTAAACGTTTCGTTACATTCTTCTCCCCGATCTCATTAAGGATTTTGAGATACTCAATTCATCGTTAGTCCCTTAGTGAGATTAAATCGACGCGCAATGAGTACTGTTTATCCTCTGATCTTCCTCGCTTCCATTTGGGTGTTTTTCATTGCCCAGATCTCTTCTTCTACCAACTGGCAGTCAGTCAGTGATGTCGGCGCTTATGGTTTGGTCGCCACTGCATTGGGTTTCCCAGTCATTCATGGCGAGTGGCAAGCGTTGCAGCAAGCATTACTTATCATTGCAGGTGCGTCGGGAATAGGTCTTTTAGGTAAGTTCTTCATCGATGCGAAACGACCTGATCTCAGTGGTAACGACAGTTTCCCATCCAATCACACCGCAAATGCCGTCGCCGCTTCCACAGCTCTAATGCTCTGCTATGGCTGGTTTATCGGTCTGCTTTCATACGGTGTCGCCGCCTGTGTTGGCCTTGGCAGGGTGAGAGCATTCAAGCACCACTGGCGTGATGTTTTGACAGGATTAGGTGTCGGTATTGCCGCGGCAGTAATTGCCATTAAATGGATGTAAAGCGATTAAATCACCAAAAGTCAACAGCCCCTGGGAGCCCGCGTTTATCAGCGGGCTTTTTTGTCTGCGCCTATTGATAGTATTTGGCAGCGAAAGCTTTGATCGAAGAGAGCAACGTTTGGAGCTCTGGCGTGGTTTCCATCGCCTCCGGATAGAAGCAAGAAATACCCACATTGAGGCTGGAGGCTAACTCATCCAATTGGAGTCGAATCAGGTGCCCTTGTTTTTCTAAAGGCTGCGCAAGGCTCTGGGGAATCACCGTCCATCCATCGTTTTTTACCAACTCCAACAGAATATCGTTGTTGCTGACGATTCTTACATCTGTGGAAACAGAAAACAGCTCAGGTGCACTCGCCATCAGGTTTTCGCTCAGGTACTGCTTTTCGAGCTGTAAGTCGCCCGCAGTGACTCGCTCCAACTTGGCTAGTGGATGATGGGGATTGCAATATACATTCAGGTCATCACTTCCCAGATTGACGAAACCCAACGGGTAAGGCGACTGATTCGCCAGTTTGTACTGCATCAGCGCAAGTTTATTTTGCCCTTCAGAAACGGCCTTTAATGCGTCATCCCGGTTTCGGTGTAACCAGTTGAGTTTGATATCGGGATAATGCTCATTCATTAAACGTTCAATGTGCAGAATGAGCGGGGCAGGAGCCAGCACATCATGGTAGATGTCCAATTGGGTGATGGGCTCAAGATAGCTTTTTAGCAATCGGGTATTCAGACGCTCACTGTTTTTGACCAAAAGCTGTGCTTGCTTGTAAATCGCCTGACCAGCGTGAGTGACGACCGCTGACTTCCCTTCAATATCAAAAAGCGCGATGGCGTAGCTGTCTTCGAGTGCTTTTATCTGCTCGCGAATGGTTGTTCTATCTTTACCTAATCTGCGCGCAGCTTTGCTGTAGCTACCTTCTTCTACCGTTGCGCAAAAGGCGGCGAGATGCTCATAAGAGAACATATTCACTCCATCAATTAATGTTGGATTTCACCCATCATAATGCATTAGTTAGAACGACGTTTCATTGTTAAATTCTCAACATCGAACAAAGCTCACGAAGCCAAAGTGCTTATATGGGGAAAGCGATGAAAAGAACAATGAAACTATCAGCAGTAGCAATGTCTATCGCACTACTAGCTGCTTGCTCGAAGCAAACAAATGTTGTGGATATGGCTGATTTATCGAAAGAAGTCCTGGCGAGCCCAGTCACTGTTTTTGTGTCGAACGACATTGTTACTATGTCGGATGTTGCGCCAGAGCAGGTCACTGCCATTGCTGTTCAAAATGGCAAAATTTTGGATTTGGGCGAAAAAGAAGCCCTGCTGAAAAAATACCAAGCGCATCCAGGGCTGATTGTAGATAGACAATTTGAAGATAAAGTCCTGACGCCAGGCTTTGTCGAACCTCATATCCATTTATGGTTGAGTGCGATTCTCATGAGCACTGACTTTATTACGCCTGCAGACTGGAAATTGCCTTGGGGCGATGTAAAAGGTGTGCACTCAGAAGAAGCATTCATTAACCGTCTTATTGAGGTTGAGAAGGCGACACCGGAAGGCGATCCATTGATCGTTTGGGGCTATCACAACTATTTCCATGGCAAAAACATGGGACGTGATGTGCTGAACCAGATCTCAGAGACTCGCCCGATCATTGTTTGGCACCGAAGCTTCCACGAGCTGTTTTTCAACAATGCCGCGATTGAAATGATGGGTTGGGAAGAGAGTGATTGGTCAGGCGAAGGCTTGGCCTATGAGCAGTTAGACTGGGAGCGTGGGCACGCATTTGAAAACGGCGGAAAAATCATTCTTCCTGAAACGCTGAAGTTTTTGGTAGACAGTGGCCGCTTTGCCACTGGCATGGAGAGAACGCGTGATTATGTGCAATCTGGCGGTATTACCGCGGCGATTGACCCAGGTGTGATTGCGACGCCGGAAATGTATGAGCAGATGGTTTCTATATTGCTGGATGATGCTTTCCCTATGGATTACTGGTTAATTCCGGCAGGTAACTTCACCTACGCAGCCGGTGGTTATGATGCCGACCAGGGCAAGTTGATTGCTGAAGCCCAGACCAGAGATTACAAGGGACAAGACCAAATTCAATGGTTGCCTAAATTCGTCAAACTCTTCTCTGACGGCGCGATGTACAGCCAGCTAATGCAGTTGAAAGATGGCTATATCGACGGTCACCATGGCGAATGGTTGCAAACCCCTAAAGAGCTCGAAGACAGCATGCGCCCGTATTGGAATGACGACTACACGATCGTGATTCATGCCAACGGCGACTTGGGCTTTGAAAGCGCCTTGGATGTCATGGATGCTTTGAATGAAGAAACACCGCGGGACGATCATCGCACCAGCTTCCACCATTTAGGCATCACTGATAAAGATGATATTCCACGCGCAGTGGAATCTGGCGCTAACTTCAGTGTGAACCCTTATTACACCCACGTGCTGGCAGAGCTCTACAGCAAAGAAGGTGTAGGTAAAGAACGCGCGGAAGTGATGGCAAGAGGGCGTTCATTTATCGATGCGGGTGGGGTTCTTTCTTTGCATTCCGATGCGCCAATGGCACCTGCGCAGCCGCTGGCTTTGGTTTGGGCAGCGGTGAATCGAATCGGCTTGTCTGGCGAAACGGTGATGGGGCCTGAAGAGCGGATCACGGTAGATGAAGCCATGCGGGCCATTACGATTGATGCCGCATACACAGCACGGTTAGAAGATCAGGTCGGCAGTATTGATATCGGCAAGTACGCTAACTTTACAGTGCTAGAACAAAGCCCATATAACGTGGAGCCTGAAAGCATTAGAGATATTGATATTGCTGCGACTGTTTACCGGGGCGTTGCGACAGAGATAGAAGTGGCGAATGCTGGCCTTGAAACTTCTGACAACAACCAGACGGTATTGAAATTGATGAGCCGGATCCCATCAGCCAGTCTTGGCCATAGTCATGCGAATGGTGATGTCTGTGACAGTGCGTTGCTCTTCCAACAGGCGATGTACGAAGCCATTAGATAACAGGGTTAAAATCCAACGAAGCCGCTGCATAAACCAGCGGCTTTTTCTATTTACATTCGAATTAAATCCACTGTAAAACTGCAACGTTTACCTTTTCAAATTCGAGCCAGTTATTCGAATTTGCGCCTAACACTGTGGTTTTTATGCTATTCGATGTATGTAACTGGCACTTCTGACTTGCTCAGGTATAGTGGTCGCCATAACAAATCCGTGCTTGAATTGAACCTAGACACGGAATCTAAAATCACAACCCAATTGAGATTTGACATGAACGTACTCGTAACTGGCGGCGTTGGCTACATTGGCAGTCACACCTGTGTTCAGATGATTGAAGCAGGCCTAAATCCTATCCTTCTCGATAACCTGCATAACAGTAAACTTGCGGTACTCGAACGCATTGAAAAACTGACAGGCAAAAAGCCGACGTTTTATCAGGGCGATATCCGTGACAAAGCGTTTTTGGCCTCGGTGTTTGAAAAAGAAAACGTTGATGCAGTCATCCATTTTGCGGGTTTGAAAGCGGTGGGTGAGTCGGTTGAAAAGCCGCTGGAATACTACGACAACAATGTTAACGGTACTCTGGTGCTGGTGGATGCGATGCGTGATGCAGGCGTTCACTCACTGATTTTCAGCTCGTCGGCAACTGTTTATGGTGACCCGGCTTCTGTGCCAATTCGTGAAGATTTCCCAACGTCAGCGACCAACCCTTATGGCCGCAGTAAGCTGATGGTGGAAGAGTGTCTGACTGACTTCCAAAAAGCGAACCCGGACTGGAGCATTACTCTGCTTCGCTATTTCAACCCAGTAGGCTCGCACAAGTCGGGTGAGATGGGTGAAGATCCACAAGGCATTCCAAACAACCTGATGCCGTTTATTTCACAAGTGGCCGTTGGTCGCCGTGAATTCCTGTCGGTATTTGGTGATGATTACCCAACCCGTGATGGTAGTGGTGTGCGTGACTACATCCACGTTGTCGACTTGGCGGAAGGTCACCTAGCTGCGCTGGACAAAGTAGGCAAGAAAGCGGGTTTGCACATTTACAACCTCGGAACCGGCGACGGTAAGAGCGTTCTGGAAATGGTTGCAGCGTTTAGCGAGGCATGCGGCAAAGAAATCGCTTATCAAATTGCACCGCGTCGCCCAGGTGACATTGCAGAGTGTTGGGCAGACCCTGCCAAAGCGCAGCAAGATCTGGGCTGGAAAGCGACTCATACCCTAAATGACATGGTAGAAGATACCTGGCGCTGGCAGTCAAAGAACCCGAACGGTTATTAAACTGACTGTAACCAAGAGATAAACGATAAAGCCCGCTGAAACCAGCGGGCTTTTTATATATATACCCCTATTTTGTGACTTTCATTCAGTCTATTTATCACTGGAAAGTAAAGCATTTATATATCAAGCTCTTGTTATTCAAATCCCTGAAAAATCCAGCTTAAGCCTCTGATTGTTTGCACTTGAATAAGTGATGTTTGTTCCGTGAATATTGTTACGCAATGAAATGATGTATCAATATTTAAATATTTATCATTATGGCGAATTACGTTTTTATATTGTGTCATGCTTATACCTAATGACACAGGCGTAAATGCTGTGTCTGACAATCTTTCTTAGAGGCATGAATAAAGCGGTTTAGCAGTTCTGCTTTTGAACTCATGAATAAAAAGATTTTTTTGGCCATGTTGCCTGAAGAAGTAGGGGTTTGGGATGATGGTGAGATTCAAAAACCTAGGGTTCAAACAAAGAGTTATTGCGATATCTGCCGTTCTACTTACCTTGTCGCTAAGTATTTCAAGTTATCTTTCTTATTATTTCCTGAGTGAAGAAAAGACCGAAAGCATTGATGAAAATATATCTATTCGTGTTGATGCCGCAGGTGATGCCGTAGAACGTTGGATCAATCGTGTGTCTGTTTCACTCCAAAAAAATGCCCCTTATTTTTCCGAGCCCTTGTCTGATGAACAGATCTTAGTGTCCACTCATCAAATTAAAAAATCTTCCCAAGTTTTCGCCATTATCGTCGGGTATGAAAACGGCAGCGCATTCAGCTCTAATTCAGGGAAATACGACCCTAACGCCTATGATCCTCGTGGACGAGGCTGGTATAAAGCCGCAAAAGAAAAACGTAGCACCATCATTACTGATATTTATACCGGTGCGACAACGAAAAAATTGATGGTGAGTATTGCTGAGCCTTTTTACGAGGGAAATACGTTAAAGGGCGTGCTTCTTGCTGATCTCACGCTCGATATCATTGGAGCACAGATAGGCAAGGGTTTGCCCGAGAGTGGTATTGCGTCTTTGTTTGATCAGAGAGGTGTGGTCATCGCGTCTTCCAGCCAGAAAAACAAACCGGGCAAAACGACAATCAGTTCGATTCCAGAGCTTGCCGACTATCAGGGTGAGCTTTTAGCACCCGGTTATGGCTACTTTGACTACCAAAGTAGCGGAAGAACCAGAACGGCGTACCACAACCAAATAGAACTTGGGTTTGGGAAATCTTGGTACTACTTGGTCAGTGTGGATCAAAGTACCGCTTATCAGTCTCTCGATGCCTTAATTCAGCGGATGCTTTGGGTGTCAGTTGCTTTGCTTTTGCTATCGATTGCTGTGCTGGTGTTTGTTTTGCAGCGACTGTTCCAACCGATTATTGGACTTCAGCAGAAAATTGAAGAGCTCACTCAGGGAGATGGCGATCTCACCAAGCATTTAGAGGTCACGAGCAAAGATGAAATCGGCAATGTCGCCATGAGTGTGAATACGCTCATGGAGCAACTTGGCGCGATGATCTCCAAGACGAAATCATTGGGAGACAAAGTGGGTTCTGGCATGGAGGCGTCAACATTGAGTGCCTCAGAAGCCAGAGCGCAGATTGAAACGCAAATGAATGAGGTCGATCAGTTAGCTACAGCGATCAACCAAATGTCTGTAAGCGCTAAAGAAGTGGCTAATCACTCCCAGCTTGCTTCTGAGTCTGCTCAAAGTGCCAGTACTAATGTCGACCGCAGTGCCCAATTAGTAGAAAGTTCGGCGCTTTCTACCGCGGCGCTATCAAACCAGGTAGAGCAAGCAGTGACCGTGGTGTCTGATCTTAACGCCTCTGCATTAGGTATTGATTCTGTGCTGAGTGTGATTACAGACATCGCAGAACAAACCAACCTGCTAGCTTTGAATGCGGCAATTGAAGCGGCGCGCGCTGGAGACAGTGGCCGTGGGTTCGCAGTGGTGGCGGATGAAGTGAGAAAGCTGGCGCAGAAAACCCAACAGTCGACTGAAGAGATCGGCAGCATGATCGAAACCCTACAAAGTGGAGCCAGAAAAGCGCTGGAAGTCATGGAGTCCAGCCAACAGGAAGTGGGGCAAACCTTAGAACATTCAAAAGATGCGGATACAGAACTGCAATCTATCCGTCAGGCAGTCGCTCAAATCACCGACATGATTTATCAAATTGCTTCCGCGGCAGAAGAGCAAAGCATTGTGTGTGAAGAAGTAAACCGTAATGCTCAGGCAACAAAAGACATTTCGGTCGAGGTATCCAAGTTAGTCAATGAAATGCACGGTGTGATTGAGGGGCAAAAACAAAATGTGTCTGACCAGAACGACGTACTGGGTCAGTTTAAGGTTTAAAAAGAAAAAAATTTCAATGCAATAAGGTCTGAAAGCAAGCCACACGGCAACAAAGTCCCCCGCATCACAGCGGGGGCTTTTTTTAGGTTCGTCGCGGATTAGCCACTTAGGCTGTTACCGCTTCCAGTCTTCCGCGTGCTTTGGTGATGTATGCCTTCATCATAAATGCCACACCCAATGCCACCACAAATGCACCACCGAAGATGTAGAGCGTCAATTCATAGCTTCCGGTAACGGAGCGCAAGTAGGCGGCGATTTGCGGGCCAACCAAACCGGCAGCAGCCCAAGCCGTGAGGATGTAACCGTGGATCGCGCCTAGTTGTTTGGTACCGAATAAATCGCCGATAAAGGCTGGCAAGGTCGCAAAGCCACCGCCGTAACAGGTCATGATGGTGAAGAGCACCACTTGGAACATCAGCACGCCGCCGATATTCGGCAATACTGCAAACAGCGCAATCTGCAGCACAAAGAACGCAATGTAAGTGTTCGCGCGTCCCAAGGAGTCAGAGAGTGTTGCCCAACCTAAACGTCCGATGCCGTTAAAAACAGCCATCAAACCGACGACGGCAGCCGCTTCGGTGGGGGAAAGCCCAATGGTTTCCTGTGCCAGTGGAGAAGCAGAGTAAATCACACCAATACCGCAGGAGATGTTGATAAACATCATGATCCAGAGCCAGTAGAAAGGTGCGGTCTTCACAGCCTCATTGGCGGTTTGCTGGGTCAGATCTTGCGTAATTTTCTGCGCGCCAGAAGCGACGGCTTCTTTCATGCCATCAGGCATCCAACCTTGAGGTGGGCGCTCAAGATACAACGCAGAAAGATACATCACGGCCATATAGGCGATGCCAGAAGCGTAAAAAGTGAAAGGGATGGAGAAGTTTTCCATCAGGTAACCAAACACTGGGCCGCCAATCATGGCACCAAATCCAAAGCCCATAATCGCCAGACCAGTGGCAAAACCGCGTCTGTCCGGGAACCATTTCACCAGTGTGGAGACGGGCGTGATATAGCCAATGCCAAGACCGATGCCGCCAAATACGCCGTAGCCGAGCCAGAGCAGATAGATGTTGCCGACCGATGTACCGAAGCCGGCAATCAGCAAACCTGCACCCCAGAAGGTGGCTGCCAGTAAGCCAGCTTTTCGCGGGCCATGCTTCTCAACGAAGTGACCCATAATCGCTGCGGAAAGCCCCAAAAAGAAAATAGCTAAACTGAAGGTGCTCGCAACGTCGCAACGGCAGATCTGTCCCAGCCAAAGGTTTGTTCGAGAGTAAGGTTAAATACACTCCATGCATACACTGAGCCGATAGAGCCGTGGATACCCACGGCAGAAGCGGCGATAAGCCAGCGGTTTTTCATATCGATATCCTTATTGAATCAAGATGCCTGACACGTTACTGACTGAATGATTGGCAACAGTTGATTTACATCAACCGCGCAGAACGACATATTTCCTTACAAACTATCAAGTTGACGAAGCTGCACAGATAGCTGATTCATTTATACCATCAATGCATTGCTTTTTAGGCGGGAAAATTTGCCAACTCAGAAGAGAGTTGCGTTTAAATACTTTTAATACAATGAGTTATCGTTGGATTGGCTTGATATGCACTTTCTGATGGATGTATGGGTTAGAGCGAGAGATTCTTCTGAGTCCAAATTTCCATAAATGAATAACTTCGATCAATGTTTGGTTTTGAGTAGGACTGAAACAATTTTGAGGTCTAAGTAAACACCTGATTGGAAAGATTACAAGTGAATAACCAGTCAATGATGTCAGAGTAAAATTATTATGTCGTTATATGTAAATTAATATCACGATATATATAGTTATTGTTATCGATCTGTCTGGGTGAGTTAGAATATAAAGATAATTCTACTGTCCGGTGATTTAAGCTGAATATTCCGAAGTGATTACTCTAATTTTTCTAACTGGAAATATTTAGATACAAAATGTCATATATTCCAAAGCGCTTTTTATTCCTGAATGGCAGAAATAAAAAAGCCACCCGACTGGGTGGCAAAAGTATATAAACGCCCGACTGAGATTGGGCAAAGTTACATTACATCTTTCACTTACAGCAGGGCAGGAACCCCAGGGAGCTGTCCTACAACACCGAGCGCGCCCACACAGACAATCAATGCTGTGAGTGGAATGCCCAGACGGTCTGTGCGGCCGAGAGACGCAGCGCGCTCTTTGTTGCCAATCAAACCTGTGTTATCCAAAAGCATGGTCAGTGCCCAGCCAAATACCGGGTTCACCAGCGCACACGCAAACATACAGATACCGGCACTTTGGGAGTTACGGGCGTTTTTCACCATTTGCATGCCTGCTTCCAGCAATGGCAGGAATACACCAACCAGCAAAGCAACACGAAGCACAGGTTCCCACATCGCCAAGTCCATCGGGTAGCCAATCACCGCAGCCGCAATACACAGTACACCGGTTAACAGCGCGCCACCGGGAATAGGGCGTTTGGCAATCGCCGCTGGAATCATATAGGTGCCCCAAGAAGAGGCGAGGTTACCACCGCCAAGACCGGCACCAACAATCTGACGCACAGAACAAACCGTCATGGTGTCGTCCACATTCATCAACGCACCTTTGGCTGTTTTTGGATAATTCAGTTCCTGGAACACGCGGTGTCCAAGAAAATCCGGTGACCACATGGCAACTGCCAGCACGGCAAACGGGATCACCGCGATGTAGTGCTCTAGGCTTGGCCAGCCTAGTTGCCAACCAGTGTCTTCGCCCCACCAGTAGAACGGGCTCATGCTCGGCAGGCCAGGCTCAGTGGTGAACTCAAAAGGTACGCCCATGGCAAAGGCGATGATACCTGCGACCGCAGAACACAGAGGAATCGCCAGCCAACGTTTTTCAATCTTGGCGAGGTAGGCGTAAATCACGATGGTGGCGAGAATCACAACGAAAGAAACATGGCTAAGCCCAGTGGACGCTGACCAGGATTCAAATGCGGTCAGCTGACCAATCAGACCAACGGCACCGAGGTAAATCAACAGGCCGCCCCGCACCCCTTCACCAGTGAGTTTCACCAGTTTTGAACCGCCTTTGGTGGCGCTAAGTATTAGACCAAACACACCTACCATTATCCCCAGAGCGAGCGGGTGACCGCCTGCCGCAGCAATCAGAGGAATGAGAGGAATCATCGGGCCATGGGTACCTGCAAGATTGGTGAGCGGGTTAAACATGGCAGAGAAGAAAATCGCGAACAGCAGACCTGCAATAAGGAGCTCGAAACGCACGTTCTCAGCAACAAATTCAGGTGATAAACCGAATTGTGCGGCGAAGGCGGCAACCATGGCTGTCACCATCACGACTTTGCCGATGGTAGCCGCAATAGCTGGCACCCAGTCTTCTATTTCAATACCAAAATCACGGTAAGGAAGATGGAGTTTCCAGCGTTTGTAATTGGCAATATTTAATTCATGTTCGAGGTATTCAGTGCGGGAAGAAAATTCGTAGGATTGCTTCCGCTGAGAGGCGTAATCACGTCCTTGTTCTTGACTCATATTCACTCCGATGAGTTAAAGCTTAATTGCTGTTAATTATTTGGAGTGAAGAGAGTGGTGATATTGATGTGCATCATGTTAGCTGTGCCATTAATCACTTTCCGGGATATAAACGCGTCTGAGTTCACGTAAAAACACAGTGAATTACATCGTGTTCTAATTAATCTGAATGATGGTGGGATAAAAATGTGCAAGAAAATAGATTTGAATGAACAATATTCTGGATCTTCATGTTTGAAAATAAAAAAATCCCGCAGCATTTTCGCACTGCGGGACTTCACATTCATTCAGTCGATGAATCAGGACTTGTTAGCAACCTTGCCAAGTTTCATCCAGGTATCAACCACGGTATCCGGGTTGAGTGAAACAGAGCTGATACCCTGATCCATCAGCCATTGCGCCAAGTCATCATGATCTGAAGGTCCCTGACCACAGATACCAACGTACTTACCTGCTTTGGTCGCTGCATCAATCGCCATCTTCAGCATGGCTTTCACCGCTGGGTTGCGCTCATCAAACAGATGCGCGACATCACCAGAATCGCGGTCAAGGCCTAGCGTTAGCTGGGTCATGTCGTTTGAACCAATTGAGAAACCATCAAAGTACTTCAGGAAGTCTTCCGCCAATACCGCATTGGATGGCAGTTCACACATCATGATGACTTTCAGACCCTGCTCGCCGCGGCGAAGGTTGTGCTTCGCCAGAAGGTCGTTCACTTCTGCCGCTTCACCTGTGGTACGAACGAATGGGATCATGATTTCAACGTTCTTCAGACCCATCTCGTCACGCACACGTTTGATCGCCTGAGTTTCCAACTCGAAGCAATCTTCAAACACTGGCGAGATGTAACGTGAAGCACCACGGAAGCCCAACATTGGATTTTCTTCATGGGGTTCGAACTCGCTGCCACCAATCAGGTTGCTGTATTCGTTCGATTTGAAATCTGACATACGCACGATGACGCGCTTCGGCCAGAAAGCGGCACCAATGGTCGCTATCCCTTCGGTCAGTTTGCTGACGTAGAAATCGACTGGATCTTTGTAACCGCGAATGCGCTCATTGATGGTTGCTTTCAGCTCATCGCTTTGTGCGTCAAAGTTCAGCAGGGCTTTCGGGTGAATACCAATCATCTTGTTGATGATGAATTCCAGACGGGCAAGACCGACACCTTCGTTCGGAATTTGGGCGAAATCGAATGCACGATCCGGGTTACCCACATTCATCATTACTTTGGTCGGTAGCATTGGCAGTTCGTCTACTGCAGTTTGGCTGACCGCAAAGTCGAGCTTACCTTCGTAAACGTAACCGGTTTCACCTTCAGCACAAGAGATAGTCACTTCCGCACCATCACTGAGTTTGCTGGTGGCGTCGCCACAACCTACGATGGCTGGAATGCCAAGCTCACGGGCGATAATCGCTGCGTGACAGGTACGGCCGCCGCGGTTGGTGACAATCGCAGAGGCTTTCTTCATCACCGGTTCCCAATCAGGGTCAGTCATGTCAGTAACCAGCACATCGCCGTCCTGTACCAGTGACATTTCATCCAGTGATTTCACGATACGGACACTACCGTTGCCGATACGCTGACCGATAGCGCGACCTTCCACCAAGACACCTGCTTTGGCGCTCAATTCGTAGCGCTCAATCACGTTGCCTTGCTTCTGCGAGCAAACCGTTTCAGGACGCGCCTGAACGATATACAGCTTGCCGTCGATGCCGTCTTTGGCCCACTCAATGTCCATTGGACGCTTGTAGTGCTTCTCGATGATCATCGCTTGCTTGGCAAGCTCTGCGATTTCATCGTCGTTCAGCGAGAAGTGGCTTTGTTCCTCTGCTGAGGTGTCGATGATTTCAACCTGCTTACCAATTACCTGACTGTCGGCGTAAATCATCTTGATCAGCTTGGAGCCGAAAGTGCGTTTTACTACCGCAGGGTGACCCGCTTCCAGCAGTGGCTTGTGCACGTAGAACTCATCAGGGTTCACCGCACCTTGCACCACCATTTCACCAAGACCCCATGAGGAAGTGATAAACACCACCTGATCGAAGCCTGATTCGGTGTCCAGCGTGAACATCACGCCAGATGAAGCTTTGTCTGAACGCACCATGCGCTGAATGCCCGCAGACAGAGAGATACCACGGTGATCAAAGCCTTGATGCACACGGTAAGAAATGGCGCGGTCACTAAACAATGAGGCGAATACGTGCTTGGTTGCCTCAAGCACGGCATCAATGCCTTTGACGTTCAGGAAGGTTTCCTGCTGACCGGCAAAGGATGCATCCGGCAAATCCTCGGCTGTCGCAGATGAACGCACAGCAACGGAAAGCTCCGAATTTCCGTCTACCAGCGTTTCGTAATTGTTTCGGATATCCTGCTCTAAATCAGCAGGGAAGGGGGCATCCAGTACCCATTGTCGAATTTGGGAACCGGCTTTGCGTAGGGCTTCAACATCTTCAATATCCAGTTCATCGAGCACTTGGTGAATGCGATCATCCAGACCTTCGTAATCAAGGAACTGGTTAAACGCAAACGAAGTGGTCGCAAACCCATTCGGGACAGAAACGCCAACATTGGCGAGGTTGGAAACCATTTCGCCCAGTGAAGCGTTTTTGCCGCCGACCTTGTCAACATCATCCATGGACAGGGTATCGAACCAGAGGGTGTTCTTTTGCATGTCTTTCTCCAGAAACTATGCAGTTTTTGTATTGGGTTTTGGGCGGTAAACCTTAAGTTTGGGCTAAAAAAACGCTATGGGTTTCAAAAGCTGAGCAAACGTTAATGGCTGACCATTTGTTGTTATTGTTATGTTTGTATCCTAATAAAATTTTGCGAGCAGATTAACCTTTGAAGCACACAGAAATTCAAACCCGAGACGTCTTTTATGTCTCGGACGGGACAGCCATCACATGCGAGACATTAGGGCATGTTGTTTTGGGTCAGTTTTCCTTTGTCCCAAACGAGAAAACGTTCCCTTTTGTCGAGTCTGAAGACAAAGTGGCGGATTTGGTTAAACAGATCCAACAATCCCACGATAAACATGGGGTAAAACCGCTGGTTTTCTTCTCCATGGTCGTCCCCGCTATGCGTGATCAACTGCTGCAGGCGCCAGCATTTTTCTACGATGTTCTGGAAAGTATCGTCCAGCGTGTGGCAGAAGACACACAAATCGAGCCCAAGCCAAAACTTCAACGTTCCCGAAGTGTCAGCAAAGATTCAGACACCTACTTTGATCGTATTTCGGCCATTGAATACACCTTGGCGCACGATGACGGCATTTCTCTAAAAGACCTGGATAAAGCCGACATCATTCTGCTGGGTGTTTCTCGCAGCGGTAAAACCCCGACCAGCCTCTACATGGCGATGCAATTCGGCCTTCGCGTAGTGAACTATCCGTTTATCGCGGAAGACATGAAAATGCTGCGTTTATTGCCGGAATTCGAGTTCCAGCGTCACAAGTTGTTTGGTTTGACGATTGAACCAGAACGCTTGACCCAGATCCGTCAGAACCGGCTTTCAGGCAGTGAATACGCCAGTAGTGAGCAGTGTGAACAGGAGATCGCAACGATTGAATCTTTGTTTCGTCGTGAAGCGATTCCTTATATCAACACCACCTCATTGTCGGTTGAAGAAATCTCCACCCGAGTCCTGGAGAAAACTGGTCTCAAGCGTCGGTTGTTCTGATCATAGGGGCTGTTGACCTTTGGTGATGATTTTTGCAGCAGTTTGTGGGGATTTTATGCAAGGCAGAGGTTT
>NZ_LASY01000126.1:0-16179 GCF_000973155.1 Grimontia sp. AD028
AAAATTTCGATAAGCAGTTCTTTTACAATCAAATTTTCCAACGCAGTTATTGAGCATTTTAACAAGCTAGGATGAGCAGATATTTACTACGATTGGTATAAGCCCAACAGGAAAAGACAAAAAGGCCAGTGAGTGATCACTGGCCTTTCTTTTGGCGTGTCATTTTTCAGGATATGTCAGCGCTAAGGGAAACAAGCAGAATTCACAGCGCTGCCCAGCACGATCAGTTAGTGCTGCTGTCATCCTTTACCTGACACTCTGGGGCTTCAGAACCTTCCGAGCAGTCAGTAGCGGTGTCGCTGGCGAGTGCCAAGCCTGAGAAAAATACTGCGAAGGTTAACATCAGTGTTTTGAACATAGTCATTTCTCTATCTCCTATTTCCATTGGAGTTATTAAATTGGGTGTTTGCTGCAGCAGTTGTGCCAAGCCACCTCGTTAATATGGCGTCTTGGTAAGTACACTTTGGTTCATAACCTACTGAGTTTTGTTAGCGTTCGGTAATGGTTGTGTTAGGCAGGCTCTGTGTCTGAAATCTTGTACGTATGGTGATAAAAACAAAGAAGCTCCGTAAAGGAGCTTCTTTGGTATCAATCAGTTGGCGGGGATATTGGGGTTTCAGGTCTCAATGGACACATCATCAAGGGGCTTGCTGCAACAGCTGAGAATGTAGCCTTCTTCAATTTCTTCGTCGCTGATCCCGCCGTTGTGCTCCATATTGACATTCCCTGACAGTAACCTCACTTTGCACGAACCGCAGATCCCCATGCCGCAGGCTTTAGGAATTTGTACGCCCAGCTTGGTACTGGCAGCATGTACGGTTTCGTTTTCGGTCACCGTGACGGACATGCCTTCATCAATAAATTCCACGCAGAATCCAGCTTGTGGCTGTTCATCTGCAATTTGTGCCAGTTCTGCAGACTCTTCTGCATCTTCTATGGCTTCCGGTGGTGTTTCACCAAAACTTTCTTCGTGGTAACGCGACATGTCATAGCCGATGTCTTTAAGCATGGCGCGCACGGCTCTCATGTAAGGCTCGGGGCCACAACAGTAGACTTCGCGCTGAAGGACATCCGGTGCGATGAGTTCGAGTATTTGCTGAGTCAGAAAGCCGCGATAGCCGTGCCAGCTTTCGCCGATGTCGTAGCGTTCACAGATAATGCTGAGCTCGAAATTGTCGATGCGTGACGCGATCAGTTCGAGCTCTTTCTTGAAGATGATGTCTTTTGGGGTTTGAGCGCTATGGACAAATTTCATGTCAACCAAACTGTTGGTGTCGTACCACCACCTTGCCATCGACATGACGGGCGTAATGCCAACGCCGCCAGAGAGGAATAGCGCTTTGTCGGTAGAGAAATCGATGCAGTTGAAATTGCCTACAGGGCCATGAACGGCAATTTCATCTTCTACACGAAGGTTGTCGTGAAGCCAGTTAGAGACCAACCCATTTTTGACCCGTTTCACCGTAATGGAAAAGCTGTAGGGAACGGAAGGGGAGGACGACATGGTATAGCTGCGCATGATTTGCTCGCCACCAATCTCCAGCTCCAAGGTCACAAACTGGCCTGGCTTGAAGAAAAACATGATGGGTGTCTGGCTCATAAAGCAGAAGGTTTTTACATCATGTGTTTCCTGAATCACCTTAACGCAGCGCACGACATGACGGCCATTTGCCCAGGTCTGTGTATTGACCGGGTTCAGGCTGTCTTCGGGTAAGGGTTCCAGTTCGTTCATAGTGATTTTCCCTAAGATTTTTCGCGGTTTCCTGCTGCGATTGTGGGGTGGATTCAGGGTTTTAGATTACACAGGCACGACATAGACTTACCTGAATGCACCACCCCGACGCACCCCATTTCTTCACTGGTTCTAACCCAGATTTTCTTTCATGCGCTCGCAGTACCAATTGACGAAGTTGATCACCCCGAATTCATAGGTTTTGGAATAGGGACCCGGTTGATAGCCCATAGAATTTACGCCCAGCTGGTTGTTTTCAGACAAAGTTCTGTCCTGCGCGTTGGTCGCATCCCAGACATGGCGAAGGTTTTCAGGGTCATAATCGACGCCTTCGACAGCATCTTTGTGCACCAACCAGCGGGTGATAACTTTGGTTTCCTGTGGGCTGATTGGCAGGATCTGAAACGCGATGTGATGATCGCCCATGCCGTGGTTCCAGGAATTTGGCAGGTGAAGAATGCGTAGTGCACCAAGATCCGGTGAGGTGATACGGCCGAGGAGCTTTTTACTGGCAGCCTGACCATCCATCGTCATGGAGTGGGTGCCTTCTTTTAGCGGGGTACGGACAATGCGGTTTCGGTTGTTATAACGCATTTGGTATTGGTAAGGGATGTCCATACCAGACCAGAAGGTCTGTTTTTTCTCAACCAGAGCGATAAATTCCGGTGTGGCGCGGGGATCATTGTTGTCGTCCCATTCTAACAACGAGTTCAGGAGCTCCGGGTGAGAGCCATCGCAGTGATAGCATTCGCGGTTGTTTTCCACCACCAGTTTCCAATTGGCTTTTTCGATGATTTCGCTTTGTACTGCAACTTTTGAATTGTAGAGATCGTGCGGTTCCAGGTAGTACTCCATGTCTTTCACGAAGTCTTCAATGGGCGGTGCTGTTTCGGCAAGGCAAACAAAGATATAGCCGCCAGCAACCTGGCAATGTACAGACGCCAATCCATGGGTAGATCGATCAAAGCTCTCATCCATGTCCTGGCCGTTGTAGACCAGTGAACCGTCCAAATCGTAAGCCCATTGGTGATACGGACAGACGAGTTTTGGTGTTTTGCCTTTAGCGGCCAGACAGATCTTCGAGCCGCGGTGACGACAGGTATTATGGAAAGCACGGATTTCGTCTTTGTTATCGCGAAGGATGATGACAGGGCTAAGACCAATATCGACCGTGATGTAGCTGCCGCGTTTTGGCAGCTCACAACTCATGCCAGCGAAAATCCATTCTTTGTGAAAGATCTCTTCCATATCTATCTGGAACAGGGCTTCGCTGTTGTAAAACGGTTGCTCCAACGTGTGGTCGGGGATACGTCTTTCCAGCATGGTTTTCACGGCGTTGCGGTCAATAAGCGCATTATCAATGCGTTGTGCGGGCACTTTAGTCATCTTCTTTCCCTAGTGAAGTACCAATCATACCGAGGCTCTCTTGAACGTCAGTCCAAGCAATTAGCATCCAACCCGCCCACACTGCAGCCAGCAGTTTGCTTGGGTATACCTGCATAATGACCCTGTTTCTATGTGGAAAATTATTTAATTACGACTTCGGGGTTGCTTGTATACGACTAAGAAGGATGCGGGCACGGCATAGAGTCTGGTTTCATATCATGATTCGAGGTGCAACACGGCGTAAATCCGATCTGTTGACTCAGGGGATCTATATCAGACGACCAAAGTGATAAAAATATTAATAAAAAGGTTTATGCAATTGATTTAATTTAAATAGGAAAGAGTTTTGTACCATTTAATAAAAGATAAAGAGAGGAAGTGAAGTGTTATGAAATCCGGCTTATTTGTCGCATTTATACAAAAGATGTCGCTCATTATTACACTTTAAAATAACTTTTTATGTTGTTTATTAAATAACGAGAGCGAGATCTATGTTAACGAATTGTTATAATTTTTATTCTGCCCTACGCTGAGCGAGACCAATACAAAAGGGTGGTTAAAATGAAAAAAACGATAGCAATGCTCTCACTAGCAACAGCAGCTCTCTCATTTCAAGCAACAGCCGCCATTGGCCAGCATCCAGTGGTGCTGGTTCATGGTTTACAACCCTCTCAACTCTCTGCAAGACCAGGCCCTACGGAGGTCAGGGCTGATGGAGAGCAATACTGGGCTCAGTATTGGAATACCCATGCGGATGTAAGAATCGATTGGCCTTCCCATGAGCGCGTCGCAGGGAAAATTGCCAGCGATTATGCCTGGCCAAAATTAAAACAACTTGCGCAAAGTAATACTTGTGTCAATGGATGTATTTTTGTGACTCACTCTACCGGTGATCTGGTCACGCGCTATATTTTAGATAATCAGGAAAATTGGCTTTTAAACGAAGGTTTACAGCCATTAAATATTATTTCTACGTTTGATTTTGCGGGGGCCGGCGGTGGTTCTGAGCTCGCAGATATGGCCGTTAATATTGCAGAGGGTGGTGGTGTTTTAAACACAACATTGCAATTGGCAATAGCACTTTGGCTCGGCGAAATGCCAAATAGCAGTAATACTGGCGTGCTGAATGACTTGAAAGTGGCGAACGCCCGACAAATCGCTCCATTCCCGGATGGCCGTGTACCACGCATCCGATTTACCGGGGATTCGAGCGAGTATCTTGGCGTCACGTCGCCTTTCCTGCCAGGCCATGATGATGGCGTTGTCGCTTCCCACTCCACCTGCGGTTCCAGCACAGTCGGCAGTTTCTCCAGCTGTTCCCGATCTGTCGCTTATGATGGCAAGTTGGCAAGTCAATCCCGCGGTGTATCGAGCTTTATGCCTCAGCACTACCCAATGCTGATGGGTAGCGGCTATACGCATGGCGGCGTGATTGGCGATGTTCACCAAGGAAAAGTGACTGCAGCGAACAGCCGTGTGTCTTTAGGAGATGGTACACAGGTTTCAGTGAGTACCTCTGATTCCTGGTCTTGGTGGAGCTGGGCGTATTTTCGTTACGTGAATGGCTCTGAAAACCACACCATGTCTGAGCTGGTGGCTAACCTGCGATAAGCGTGACCGGAGGGGCATGGCTCCTCCGGTTTTCAGCCCCTGGGGTGTGGCAGTTAAAATAAGGATAGATGAATGAAAAAAGCGGGGACTGTGCTGGTCACACTGGCACTCGCAGGACTGGGTTTTTGGTTGCTTGGCGATAACGAAGAAGGTATGCCCAAGCAGGATACTGCCGCGGCGTTGCCGGAAAATGAAAATCCGTCTGTGCCTGAGCCAATCACGCAGCCTTTGCCATTAGCTAAGCAAGAAAACCCTGCTGTTGAGCTGGAGGAGCCGTTACCCATAGTCGAGGTGCCTGAAGCCATGACAGCGCAATTTTCTTTGGTCGCGCAGACTTTTGAGCAAGAACTGCATTACCCACCGTATTCACAGCCAATCTTATCAGCCGATAGCCCTTATCTTACGCCAAACCGTTTTTCCGAAGTTGAAATGCCCGTGTTGGATGGCAAAGAGTCCGCCGTCTTGTCGCTCGATAAATACCGGTTCTTTTATCCGGAACCTGTTCACTTCAAGGTGAAAAGTGCCCTGCCGGTTCTCGGCATGCGATATACCTTGTTGGATATCGCCAGTCGTGCGGAGGTAGCGAGTGGCCGTAGCGACGACGCTTTGGGCGAAATGCAGCCTGACGAAAGCGCGTCTTCCCAGCTAAGGCTGAAAGTGACGGTTCGCTTCGAGGGCGGCAGCGATGTACTGACGGCGGATATCAGTTATGCCAATCCTGTGGCGTATGTGACAGGCGCACAGCCCACTTTTACCCAGCAGGCTGACTGGATGATACCTGTCACCATTGATGCGAAACAGGGCGGTATTTATCGTCTTCGTGCCAATTTATACCGGGAAGATGGCACCCCTGTTGCTGTTCTAACTGAAAAGAAAAAGCTCGGTGAAGGCGAGGGCGAAATCATTCTGAAAGCGCACCAATCCGTGTTTGGCGGTCAAAGCGGCTCCTTTACCCTGAAAGATTTGCAATTGGAGCGCATGTCAGGCCGTCCCGGTGAAGAAACCCAATATGGTGTGAGTCAGGTTGGGCAAATTGAACTTGGCGAGTTGAGTGCAGATTCACTGAGCGACGCGCCCTACCAACCCTCAGATCAGGAACGCCAACAGCTTCGTTTTCTAAAGCATTTGGCGGGTGAAGCCTGATTGAGCAACGTCCTCTTCATTTAATCCAGACGCGGTTTTCTGCCGCACATCAAAAATTTGAGCTTTCACTCTAAAATCTCTATGACAGTCTCAGAATCCTTGTGATATACATCGCACTCCTGTTCGTGGTGTCCACTTTTCTCGACGGATTGATGGCTGGCTAATTGCAATCAATCAACAATTATTCGGCTATAAAGCGTATGATGTTCGGAAAAGTGGGCAGATTATTTCCAAGATTCCACGGCCTCACATCTTTACTGAACAAGGTTTTCGAGCATGAAACGCAATGGGCGAGATTTGGTGTACTACCTGACGCTGGTATGTGTGCCGATGTTTTTTGCTGTGTTGCTGGGGCTGTATCTGTCCAAGTTGTCCATTGATAAACATGTCGATGACTTTGGGGGGATATACCTAAAAACCCTTGAACGAAAGATTGAGTCGCTGACCAACCAGGCGCAGGTGATCATGAGTCATACCTCTAATTGCCGCTCTATCAAAAGCCGACTGAAACTCTGGCCAAGCGTGCATGATTTTGTGACCGTGAAAAATGGTCAGGTCATGTGTCAGTCTGACACTGTCTTTGACTGGGTCGACCCGTCTTTGATCACCGCAAATCTGACGCCAGGTATTCACAGCTATCCTAAGGCGGGAACAGTGGGTCATGAACGGGTGTTGGTGATTGTTTCCCAAGATAAAAAGGATCTCGATACCCGTGGTATGGCTGTTGTCTCTTTAGACGAATTTATCAGCTACATGGATATCTCAGACTCGCTGCAGTATGAAAAGCTGGCCGTTTGGATTGGTGACAAGTGTTTGTTTAACCGAAGCCAGTATGACCTTGAAAGCATGCATTACTTCAAATCGCAGCGTTTTCACATTGAGCTCGGCGTTGAACCCACGGAAAGCTATGTGCGTTACTCCATGCTGATGTTCACGCTGGCGAGTATTCCTCTTGGGCTGCTGATTTCCCTGTTTTCCCACCTGATTATCATGCGTCTGAAGCCCCGCTTTTCTCTCATCGAAGAAATTAAAACCGGTATGAAACGCGGAGAGTTCTATTTGATGTATCAACCGGTTTACGACGCAATGGGTGAGCTTTATGGCTTCGAAGCGTTGGCGCGTTGGCAGCATTCAAAGATGGGCGCAGTGGGGCCGGATATCTTCATTCCAGTCATCGAGCAGAATGGCTTGGGTGTTGAGTTTACCCACTATGTCTTTTCCCGCGCAGCCCAGGACATGGCATTACTGCCTACAGGAAAAACCTACCATTTAGGGATCAATGTCCCGCCGGAGTTTATGACCTGTCCGAGCTTTGAATCTGAGTTGGCCTATGTGCTGGGGCTGTTCGATGCGTTGCCCGTTTCCATTACGCTTGAAATCACTGAACGTCAGTTGTTGGACGACTCAGCGCTTACCCAGATTGACGCGGCGCGTCGCCTTGGCGTATCAGTGGCGATTGATGATTTCGGAGTCGGGCATACTTCATTGTCCATGCTGCAGCGACTTAACCTCGACTATCTGAAAATCGACAAGTGTTTTGTCGATACTGTGGGGGTAGATTCGGTGAATGCGCCCGTGTTGGAGTCCATCATTGAACTTGCCCATCGTCTGAACATCGCGATTGTCGCAGAGGGGGTAGAAAACGGAGAACAGGTTGATTTTCTTATTCACCGTGGCTGTCAGTATCAGCAAGGATATTTCTACTCAAAGCCTTTGATGGTCGGCGATCTATTGAACCGGTTTAGTTAAGGTCAACAGAACCAAGTGGCATTGCTCTCAATCCGGCAAATTTGATGTGCGACGACCGTGAGATCCACTACGCTTAAAAAAGCTTCGTAAACATGAACATAAGGATCCTGGTTTGGTCGCAACACTTCGTCTTATCGAGAATCCGGCACTGGTCAGTTGTCACTCCGAACTGACGGACACGGATATTTTGTGGTGCGACCTACTTCAAGACGAACGCTTTTCGCAAGAAATCCGAAAACTTAGCCAATACGTGGTCGATTACCGAGCCAACCTGAAAAACCATCTCGACCACAAGCTGGCAGAGCCCCATCTGTTTCTGCTGTGTAGTCGCGAGAAAGTGCGTTTCAATATCTTTAAGCGCCCTCGCTACAATTTCCTGACCAAAAAAACCACGTTCCACTTTCTGGTTGGCAAAGAAGAGCGCAAAGTCTCGGCGGCTGTGAAACTGGGGGATCACTTTTTTGAAAACACACCGCACCCTAAAGTCCTGCTTGAACCTAAGTTTGTCACGCTACTGACAAGCAAAAACGAAGACATTACTCTCTCTGTTCATGACTTCCTGTTCGGAACAGGTATTGATGTTGAGGTGGAAAGCAAAGTTGTGGCGACCGGCAGCTCACCTTCACCTTATTGGGAGGGGGCGCAATCTCTGGTATCTGCGCTGAGTCATGAAGCGTCAAAACATATGTCTTCTGATACTGACCTGCTGGTGTATCTAGGGGGATTTGATTGCAATGTATTAGCGATCAAGGGTGATCGTGAAGTCGAACCAGAAAGCCTCGGCATGCCGAATGGTGAGGGTGCTAAAACGCTTGCCTTGATGCTGGCCCGCGCTTACAGCATTTACTTTCTTGGTGAGAGTGAAAACAAACCAGCGCTGCGAAGTGCCTACGGTAACTTGCTGCGCTATATGAGAAACCGCAATCTGGTTCGGATAACGTTAACCCACTTCTATGAATTTGATAGCGAGTACTTACATCTTGGCTCGGATTCTAGAGAATATGCGTTGAACCACGAGTTTGTTATTACCCTTGAAGACGGCGTTATGCATATTGATGGCGAGCCGTTTCAACCCAGTTTCACGTAACCCCCGAGCCTGCCAATTTATTTTCTGTCAGCTAAACTGTGGCTGGTACTCCTGCAACGTTTTTTCCAACATCGCCACACCCAAGGGTAAGTTCGCTTCACCGCCGAGCCTTTGGATGGTCGACCCTAACGCATGGATAGTGCGGAAGATATTGTGCACGCGGCATTGCTCGCCCATCTGTCCGATTCGAACGATATTCAAGCCAAATGAACCTGAAATCTCCACTTTAAAATCTCGGGAAATCGCCGCCAGAATCTCTTTCTGATTCAACCCTTCCGGCACATTGATGCCTACGACGGAATTCAGTCTGGAGGCTTTGTCGGCATAGAGGGAAAGCCCGAGACCTTGAATGCCAGCCTGAAGGGCTAGGGAGCATTTCAGGTGACGGTCAAAGCGCTTTTCCAGGGTTTCATCGCAAATCAGTCGCAGCGCTTCATGAATGGCCATAATGCCGGAAACGGGGGCGGTGTAATGATAAGAGCTTTGGTACCAGAATTTGTCTGCCAGTTTCGCATCCAGACACCAGTGGCGCAGTGTGTCTTCGCGGGTGGTGATTTTGTCCCATGCCTGCTCAGAGAAAGCGACCAGAGAAACGCCGGGAATACAGCTCAACCCTTTCTGGCCCCCAGTGATCACGGCATCTACGCCCCACTCATCCATGTTGAGTGGCATGGTGCTGAGGGTACAGACGGCATCGACAATCACCAGACATCCCGCAGATTTGGCGGCACTGCAGATTTCCGGCAGCGCACTGTTGCAAACCGTATTGGAGGTCTCACCCTGCACGATAGTGAGCACTTTGGGCTGCACTTCGGCAATGGCTTTGGCGATCTCCTCAGGGCTTGCAGCTTGTCCTTCAGCAATGGTGTAGCGGGTGACTTCTCCGCCCACACGTTCAGACATTTCCGCCAAGCGGCCACTGAAAAAGCCATTACTCACAGACAGCACTCTGTCGCCCGGTGCAACCAGATTAGCGACTGCCATTTCCATCGCCGCAGACCCCGGACCTGCAACACCGAGAATGTGTGAAGACTCGGTCTGGAAAACGTAGCGGGACATGGATTTCACCTGCTCAATGATACGTGACATGGTCTCACCGAGGTGGTTAATCACAATCCCGTTGGCGGCGGCCACTTTGGCAGGAATTGGCACTGGGCCAGCGCCCATCATCAATAAAGGTTCTTCAGGAAGGATGGTATCCAGTGATTCGACGATGGGGGCAGATATGCGCACGTATAACTCCTGTATTGATTCTGTGCTTGAGCGACTTCCTGTCGGAGGCGATGCTTGTAAAGGCATAGTCGCACAGCAACATAGGGATTTCCATGTGCATAGCGGGATAACCCGTCGCATTTCTGCACTACTTGGGCGGAAGGGTTAAATATTCCATCTGAACCTCGAAATTTTGGGTGCAGAAACCCACTTCGCAAGAAATTAGCGAAGTAGATTTCTTATTGAAAAGGAATGGATTAGAACGTCATTTCTATAAGTTCAGAGACTTCCATGGTTCCGCCGATGCCAAGGAAAGGGCAAGCCTTTGCGGCTTGCAGTGCCTCATCCATAGAGTCTGCTTCAAGGATGGTGTAACCGGACATGCCAGTTTGGCTCCCTTCACTGGTCGAGCCATCCGGCGCAACACACATGGTGCCTTTCAGCGGATTGGCTGGACTAATGGCTTTGTTGCCAAGCCCCTTTAACCACGCCTGATATTCAGCGAAATGCTTTTGGCCTTCTTCCGGTGTGGCGGGAGGGTTACCACCCAGGTACGTCATGACATATTTCGGCATATCATTTCCTTTCGTCTGCAATCTCGTCATCAACACGCTTAGGCGTCTTGCGTGCTGTATTTGATCAGTGCCAACTTGGCACCTTGCGGATCCTTAAAGATCGCTATTCGCCCAACACCTGGAATGTCCGATGGTGGCATCAGCTCAGTCGCGCCAAGCGTTATCGCTTTTTCGAGCCTGCTATCCACGTCATCGACAGTGATGTAAACCAGCCAGCCGGGCTCGTCATCTGGAAATGGTTTGAATCCTCCGACGCCACTGTCATTGACTGAGATAATCGGGTAGATAACATCGGCTTCCATTGGGTGATCTATGACTTCCCAGCCAAGTACTTGTTGATAAAACGCCTTCGCTTCTTGATGTTGCGGACCGCAATGTTCAATCCAGCTCGGTGCGCCATGGGTTTGTTGTGCGTTGCTCATCTTGTCGTCCTTTTTGTTGAGTGTCTTTTAATAGGACGAACGACAAACCTCAAACCGGACATCGGTATTCACTTTTTTCTGAATTATTTACTCTGTTGTTCTAACTGATTGATTTCTTTTTCTATGTAAGATTTTTCCCAATCATGCTGCGCCAGAATATGTGCTGTTCTGAATGCCTCTACTGCGCTTTCTGTTTTTCCGGCCATCTTCAACAAGTGGGCACGGGTGGCGTGGAAGTACTGATAGCGAGTGAGTGGCTTTTGCAGTGGCTCTATCTCTTCAAGTGCTTGATGAGCACCGTTAACATGAGCCGTGGCCACGGCGCGGTTTAGCGCGACCACAGGGCTCGGGCTCTGACGGTAAAGAGCATCATAGAGATGGAGGATGTCTTCCCAATCTGTGTCTTCCGTATTTCGTGCAATGCTATGTGCCCCTGAAATGCAGGCTTGAAGGCGATAGTAACCGGCAGGTGCGCCCGTTGAGGTTTTAGCGAGTATCCCAGTGGCTTCGGCTATCATGTCTTGATCCCAGAGGCTTCTGTCCTGCTCATCAAGAGGAACCGGTTCACCTCCTAGAAAGCGGGCACCACGGCGGGATTGGCTATAAAGCATCAAAGCGAGAAGACTTTGGATTTCGGTGTCGTTGGGGATGAGCTCGACAAGCTGCCGTGTTAAAGAGATAGCCTCATCGCTAAAGCTGAGTTGATTTCTCTGTGGCGATGAAGCCGAGTTGTAGCCTTCGGTAAACAGCAGATACAACATGCTTTTGACTGAGTCGAGGCGCTTGGGGTCGAGAAAAGGCGTGTCTGTGGTGAGAGCGAGTTGATTCGCTGTTTGCTTGGCCCGAGAAAGCCGCTTTTCCATTGCTGATTCTGAAACAAGAAAAGCCCGTGCGAGCGAAGAGGATGGAATGCCTGCCAGTACGTTTAGCGCCAGACTGATTTGCTGCGGTTTGGCAAGCAAAGGATCAGAGCAGACAAAAAACAGCCTCAGAATATCGCTGTTATAAAGAAGGTCGGGGTCTTCGCTTGAGTCAGTATCCGTTTCACTTTCATAGCATTCTTCCCGGTTATGTTTGCGGAAGTTATCGATAACACTGTTTTTCGCCGTAACAAAAAGCCAGGTTTCCGGATTGTCCGGCATTCCATTTTCCAGCCAGACTGAATAGGCGCGGGTAATGGCTTCTTGCAGGGCATCTTCTGCCAAGGACATATCGCCAAAACGGCGAACTAAAGCGCCGAGCACTTTGGGACGCGCCCGGCGATAAACCCTTGCAACCTCGGTGTTAAAGTCCATGGGCTAGTTACGGCACCATCCCACAGGACGGACTTCGATTTTGTGGTGTTTCAGCGGCAGAGACGCAGCGTAAGCAATGGCGTCGTCTTCGGTGTCACAATCCAGCAGGTATAGCCCCAAAAACTGTTCTTTGGTTTCAGCAAATGGACCATCAGTGACCAGCGGTTTTCCTTCATCATCTGCAGACACGGTTTTGGCTGTGTCCGTCCATTCCAGTCGGGCAGAGGCGATGAACTGCTCCTTCTCTACCGTCGTCTCCTGCAGGGCATGATGAAGCTTAAGCATCTCCATCTCCTGCTCGTCACTCAGCTGTTTGTTGTAGTCTTCCGTACCGTAAATCAGCAGCGCAAACTTCATAATAATTCCTCATTTTTCCACAGATTAAGTGTAGCGCTTGGGTGGGTGGATTCTGTCTGAACTCTGGGATGGCATGTGGTAAGCCTCTCGACATTCATAGTCTTTACATTGAGACGTGTAACTGGTTGCGTAAGGCTTACACTGAGTAACTCGAACCACCTGAAACAACCGTTTAGATGGGGCAGGGTGGACACCGTTTTATGGTTCGGAGGCTCGATGTTTGAGACCTGGCTCGATATAGCAGTGGGCACACTGTGGGGATTCTGGCTAGCCATGTACCTCGACAGATATTACCGTCGACAGGTAGCGGTGGTGAATCTGTGCGTGTTTGTGTTTTGGGGAAAAAGCTTTAAGGCGAATCGTTATCTCGCAACTTGCATTAATGTGTTGCTGGTGGTGATATTCCTGTTGCTTGCATCCGCTTTGATTGGACATTTGGTGGATAACTGGGGAGCGTTTATTGGTGCATGGTGTTTAGGGTTGGCGGTGTATGCGCTTTGCTTTTCCCTTCCCAAGCCGATATCCAGCCGCAAAGTCTAATTATTCCTCCTGATTTTGTCGTACGCGTTCAATTGATCCGCAATCGCGCCGAATTGTGCGCTTTACCCTTGACCCGATAGGGCTTTTCCGTGATAACGCAAGCTGACGAAACTATTTTGATTTATTGCTGATTATGGATACTGATCTACTACGCACGTTCCTGGAAGTGAACAAAACCCGACATTTTGGTAAAGCGGCAACCAACCTGTATTTAACACAGTCGGCCGTTAGCTTCCGTATCCGCCAATTGGAAATCAAACTCGGTACGCCGGTGTTTACCCGTAAGCGCGGTGATTTACGCTTAACCGCTGCCGGAGAGCGTTTTGTCCCCTATGCAGAAAGCATTTTGCAGACCTGGGGGCGCGCGCGTCAGGATGTGGCGCTAACAGACAGTTATCAGCAGCAACTGACGGTGGGGGCGACGTCACTGATCTGGGAAATGGACAGCTGCAGTGACTGGCTGGAGCAAGTTGAAGCCAATCAACCGGATTGGGCACTTCGCACGGAATCTTTGAGCCGTCAGCAAATCTCGAATGCGCTGCTTGAGAAGCAGGTCGACGTGGTGCTGACCAGTGAACCACCAAAACTGGCAGATCTGCAGCAGCACCGTATTACAGCGTTTGAACTTCTGCTGGTTAGCAGTGAGCCGGATCAGGATCTGGAATCGGTGAGTGAACTGCCGATGGTGTATCTGGATTGGGGAACCCGCTTTGGCCTTGAACATGGCCGTATTGCGTCGCTACAACGCACCCCTGTCTTGCACAGCCATGCATGCCAGCCTGCGTTGAAATTCCTGCTTAACCGTGGAGGCGTTGGATTCTTGCCGTCTACCGTCGCACAGCCTTGGATTGAAGCCGGTGCTTTGCATGTGGTGAAAGACAGCCCGGCGATGGCAAACGAGCTGTATCTGGTTTGGCTTTCAACCAGTGACAAGCATGAAGATATCGAAGCCTTGGTCTCCAGCTTAGAAAACGACGCTTAACTATATCCAAGTGACTGGAGGCGATATTTAGCCTCCGGTCTGCCTTTATCTCACTCGTACAGTAATCCAGACTTTTTCCATTCTGAACGACTGCCCCTCTCATCTCTGTTAATGTCTCAACCCATTTTTCATACACAGTTTTTTGACACTCACGACAGGAATTTGGCGTTCAAACTGATTGCCAAAATAAATGTTTCTAAAAGAAAATTCACGGTTGGCAAATGTTGATCTAAGTCTCATAATGCGCGCAATTTCAGCAATACGACTCAGGTTTAAGCGATAAATGTCACTCAAAAATATCTCTATCCGATATCAAATTCTGATCCCTATTTTTCTTTTGGTGATAAGCACTTTCGCAGTGATGATCTTTGCCAAGAGTGAAGTTGAATCTGCGGTTTATTCGGTCAGTAATACGGCACGACAGGCAGCGAATGACAAAGATCGCGTGTCTAAACTGGCAGACATTGCCTGGGCAATGCGTGTGGAAGCTATTTACGGTATCTACGATTCACAGCGTACCAAGCTAATGGCCGATAACGTCGCCAAGCTGGGTAACGAAGCGTTGACCATTTCCCGTGAAATGGCAAAAACGCAGGTGCTGCGTGATATGGCACTTGATATAGAGAACAGTGTGAGCGACTACGTTCGCTATACCAACGCCCAAGCGCAACCGACGATTGAAGCTTACTTCAAGCAACAAATCGCCATGCCGCGCTATAACGCTATGGTGAACGAATACCGTGAAATGGGCGCGGAAATGATGAAAGACATCAGCGCACTGTCAGCTTTTATCAATCCTTTGGTTGAGCAAGACCTGAAAAAATCTGACGACGATGCAGATCAGATGATGGTGACAACCGGCCTGGTGATGAGCGGTGCATTGACGATTGCGATGCTGTTTGGCTGGTGGCTTTCAGGTGTGATCGTGAAACCATTGGAAGAGCTTCAGGATGTCATGCGTCGTCTGGCGACGGGTGATCTGAACGTACAGGCGGATGAATCCGGTGAAAATGAACTGGCGCGTTTGGGCCGTGACACCAACCAGACCATCAGCCAACTGCGTCATACCGTGACCACACTGGTCAGTATCAGCGATGAAGTGGCAGCGGCTTCCACTGAACTTGCAGCGGTGATGAACCAATCTGCAGTGAACGCACAGCAAGAGCAGGCAGAAATCGAACAGGTTGCTTCTGCAGTGACCGAGCTTTCTAGTACTGCAGATAACGTGTCTGACAACGCGGTGAATGCTGACCATGCGGCTCGTCAAACCGATGAACTGGCAGCACAAGGTCTGGCAGTATTCGAGCAAAGTACACAGGCCGCAGTGCAAATGGCGGAGTCGATTGAAAACACTGCAAGTGTGGTGAGCACCTTGCGTGAGCAATCTGAGCGCATCAGTCATGTGGTGGAAGTGATCCGCGGCATTTCGGAGCAAACTAATCTATTGGCACTGAATGCGGCAATTGAAGCGGCGCGCGCAGGCCATTCTGGCCGTGGTTTTGCAGTGGTCGCGGATGAAGTGCGTATGCTGGCAGCGCGTACTGAAGAGTCGACCAAAGAGATCCAGCAAATCATCGAAGGCTTGCAGCTTCAGGCTTCTCAGGCGGGTGACAGCATGGGAATGTGCATGGACGTGCTTGCGCGTACTCAGGAACTGAGCCAGCAGGCGAATGATGCCCTGAACGGCATCACACAGTCTGTCGCACAAATCACTGACATGAATACGCTGGTGGCGACCGCCGCTGAACAGCAATCGGCAGTGACGCAGGACATCAACCGTAACATCACCAATATGTCTGGCATCATTACCCAGAATGTTACCGGTATCAGCCAAAGCGCGTCGGCAAGTCAGGAGCTGTCTCAGCTGGCTGAAAGCCAGAAGCAGGAGCTTGCTTTCTTCCGCGTTTAATTGCCAGATGTAAGCTTCAATCAAAACCGCCTTTCGGGGCGGTTTTCTTTTATCTCTCACCCGTACTTCATGCTTATACCAATCGTAGTAAATATCTGCTCATCCTAGCTTGTTAAAATGCTCGATAACTGCGTTGAGAAATCTGATTGTAGAATAACGACTTATCGAAATTTTTCGCC
>NZ_LASY01000127.1:0-10182 GCF_000973155.1 Grimontia sp. AD028
TTTGTGGGGAATTTCTGCTGCGTTATCGGCTTCTCATGTAGGCCAGCTACACATCGACGCCTCTGCCTTGCATAAAATCCCCACAAACTGCTGCAAAAATCATCACCAAAGGTCAACAGCACCTAGAGGTAATGGGCATATTTCCCAGACGAATTACCATCGCCGTTAAGTGCTTTACCTTCAGTTAGTTGGATTTCTCTGGTTGTAGATATGGGTGGCGATGGCATCCATTAAAGGTGGGGAGAGACAATCATAGGGCTCTAACCCCAGCGTTTTGAGTTGATCACGAATCGCCTCCATTTGATTCGGCGGCGTACCAGATTCGATGATTGATGACACAAATGCCGCAAATTCCGGTGCTGACCATCCCTCATCGCTCGACAATTCTGTGTGAACAAAATCGAGGCCGTAGAATGGATGATTGGTATCTTCAATTCGTCCATACATGTGCACACCGCAATCGCGGCACGCGTGGCGTTGAATCGCAGCACTTTCATCTATGATGGAGAGTTTATCGGCGTTCTGTTCCACCGAAACATGGTCTTTGGGCACCACAGCGACCTGGGAGAAGGTCGCTCCTTCTGGTTTCCAGCACTTAGAACAGCCGCAGACATGATTGTGAGCAGTTTGGGCAGAAACGCTGACCACGACAGGGTCGTTGTTGCAGTTACATGTTAAGGAACCGCCAGAGAAGCCAGCGACCTCGTTTGTTCGCACGCCTTTGTCGACGGCGGGATGAATCGAAATTGTCATAGGAAACACCTTAGCAATAGCATCCTTGATTACCTTCCACATGGTTAAACCTCCATGCTCTATTGCTTTCCACATGGGTCAGCCCATGGAAAAACCTTGGGGATGTGTGACCGCCAAACGTTGAGCTCTCATGACCCCAAAGAAGTGGCAGTATAAGCCTAATGCGGCGGGATTGGGTTGAGTACGGCTGGAATGGCAAAAGACTGTTGTGGAAGGTTATATGGGGCTTATCAGTAAGCAGAAAACAAAAAAAAAGCGCCATCAAAGATGGCGCGAAAACGCTTGTGCGTTAATGGATTAGTTGAGATCAAATCGATCGTTATTCATCACTTTTGTCCAAGCGAGAACAAAGTCATCAATAAACTTTTGCTGAGCGTCATTAGAGGCGTAAACCTCGGCAATGGAGCGCAATTCGGCATTTGAGCCAAAGATGAGATCGACAGGTGTCGCCGTCCATTTTTGGTCTCCCGTTGCACGGTCATAACCCACATAGACGCCTTCTTCCGTTTCAGAAGGCCTCCACGCATTCGACATATCCAGCAGATTCACAAAGAAGGCATTATTCAGGGTGCCGGGTTTATCAGTAAATACGCCGTTGGTCGAACCATCGCTGTTGGCATTCATGGCACGCATACCACCGACCAGTGCTGTCATTTCAGGTACGGTCAGTGTCAAAAGGTCTGCTCGTTCAACCAGCATTTCTGCCGGAGAGCGGTAGTTGCGAGAAGCATCGTAGTAGTTTCGGAACGCATCGGCTGTGGGCTCAAGCACAGCAAACGATTCGACATCAGTCATTTCCTGACTGGCGTCTGTTCGCCCCGGATTGAACGAAACAGAGACATCGAAACCGCCGTCTTTGGCTGCTTTCTCAATAGCTGCGTTGCCACCAAGGACAATCACATCTGCCAGAGACACTTGGGTATCACCTGCGTCTTTGTTAAATGCTTTCTGAACCTTGGTTAGTGCTTTCAGCGTTTTCTGTAGTTCTTTAGGATTGTTTACCGCCCAGTCGACCTGAGGTTGAAGGGCTACGCGAGCACCGTTTGCACCGCCACGCATGTCGGTGCCACGATAACTGGCAGCTGAGGCCCAGGCGGCTCTTACCAATTCAGGGACAGTGAGCCCTGTCTCCCAAATGGCGGCTTTGATGTCCTGAGCTTGTTGATCAGTGATCAACGGGTGGTCAACAGCGGGAACCGGGTCTTGCCACACCAGAATCTCTTCTGGAATTTCAGCGCCGATATAGCGTGCTCGAGGGCCAAGGTCACGGTGGTTTAGCTTGAACCAGGCTTTTGCGAAGGCCAGTTCAAAGTCTTCCGGATTTTGGCGGAAACGCTCTGCAATCGCGCGGAACTGAGGATCTTCTTTGAGTGCCAGATCAGTGGTGAACATGATGGGGGCATGGCGTTTGGTTGGATCGTGCGCATCAGGCACAAGAAGTTTGGCGCTTTCGCTGTCAGGAACCCATTGCTTCGCACCTGCAGGGCTTTCAGAAAGTACCCAATTGAAATTAAACAGGTTATCCAGGAAGTTGGTGGTCCATTGCGTTGGTGTGACAGTCCATGCGCCTTCCAGTCCGCTGGTAATGGTGTCTTTACCGTTACCATCGCCACACTTGTTTTTCCAACCAAAGCCTTGGTCTTCGACAGGTGCGGCAGCAGGTGCATCGCCCAAGCACTCTTCTGGTTTGTGCGCACCATGCGCCTTACCGAAAGTGTGACCGCCAGCTATCAGCGCAACAATTTCTTCATCGTTCATCGCCATGCGGCCAAATGAGTGACGGATATCTTTGGCTGCTGCAAGTGGGTCCGGGTTACCGCCGGGGCCTTCCGGGTTAACGTAAATCAGACCCATTTGAACCGCGGCGAGTCCTTCTTTCAGATTGCCGTTTTCGTCGCGGCGTTCATCGGCCAGCATTTCTTCTTCGGGGCCCCAATAAACCAGATCCGGTTCCCAGTCATCTTCACGTCCACCAGCGAATCCGAAGGTTTTAAAGCCCATTGACTCAAGGGCTACATTGCCAGTGAGTGCCATCAAATCAGCCCAGGAAAGTGCCGCACCGTACTTCTGCTTCACCGGCCAAAGTAGGCGACGAGCTTTGTCGAGATTGCCGTTATCTGGCCAGCTGTTGAGTGGGTCGAAGCGTTGTTGACCACCGCCTGCACCGCCGCGTCCATCATGAACACGATAAGTTCCTGCTGCGTGCCAGGCCATACGAATGAAGAAAGGCCCGTAGTGTCCATAATCTGCCGGCCACCAAGGCTGAGATGTGGTTAAGACCTCTGAAATATCCTTCTTAACTTGATTGAGGTCGAGTTGTTCAAAGGCGGATGCGTAGTCAAAGCTTTCGCCGAAGGGATTGGATTCCTGACCATGGTCACGGAGTGGAGCTAGATTGAGCTGATCAGGCCACCAAAACTGATTAGATTTTGGCTCGCCTTGGGCCATAACAGGGGAAGAGAGTAAAGCTCCAGATAATGCAATAGAGAGTAGCGTGCGTTTAAACATAATTGCCTCCTTTGAGTCGTACCAACTGCTTTTTCTTTTTGTGAAACACTTATTATTTTTTTGATGTTAATAAGTGTTTTATTTGATAAATTCATCAGGAATTTCGAATGATACTAATTTTTAGAAAAAGACATTTCTTGTTAGTCATGAATTAATCTTTTAATTAATATTCGCAATTTTTATTAGCGTTTTCTAAATTTTTTAGACAAGTGAATCCATAACAATTTCTGCAATATGCGCATTGCGATTAGTGGCTAACATTCTGTGATTGCTTGGGAAGTTGTAACTTGTCTAAATGGTCATAACTCTCCTTTAATTATTTTTGTCCAAATTTTCGTCATGCTTGGATTATAGAAATAGAAACCACAATCGATAAAAGGGAAATAATCGATGACTATGATTGGTAAAAGCGAATGTGGAGTTCGATTGAATTTAGCATGGTTCAATAAGTGATTAATAAATAATGGAATGTCTGTCTATTGAGAGAGAGGAAATTGAAAGTCCCATGCTGATTTCTAATGATAAATTAATTCTTTTCTCATCTTTAATTTGTTTATATTTTATTTTTATGCATTCAATTGCTTAGTGGCAAATATAAGAACACTGAAAAATAGATGATTACAAAGTGTATTCATGAATTTGCGTATTGGAAGGTCCACAGCAAAGAATAGATGCGGTGGAGGGCGATTTCATCTGTGTATTTCGGAGATCTCGAAGAAACCCTGATTGAGGTTTCGAGCTATCTCTAGACTTCTTACGTTGATCTCAGAAGGCTTATGTGGACAGGGTAAACTCCTTGTTTCTCTCCTTAAAACAAGGAAGTAGTGTGCAGGATCTCTCTGAATTCTGGTCTGGAGAAGACTACGACCAACAATATGCCCATCTCTATGAAGATGACATTGCCCTCATTGAACAGCTGATAGAGGAGAAGCAAGCAAAGAGTCTGCTTGATATCTGTTGCGGAACCGGAATCGTGACCATTCCATTGGCAGAAAAACTCGAACACGTAGTGGGTGTCGATCTTTCTCCTGATATGCTGAAGCGCGCCAAGCAGAAAGTCGGTCCAACGCTTTCTGTCAGGTTTTTAGAACGTAATGCAGTCACTTTTTCGCTGCAGTCACGATTTGATGTCGTGATTATGACGGGCAATGCCTTTCAAGCCTTTGCAAACGATGAGGACTTTGCAAGATTACTGTCGAACATCGCAGCACACTTAAATCCTGAAGGGGTATTTATCTTTGATACCCGCCTGCCGACATCTGGAAATTTGGAGTTGGACGATGATTTTAAACCTTGCCCCAGCTACCTTGATGCGAAAGGTGAACAAGTCCAATGTTTTAGGCGTGCGGCAAGATATGATAAAGAAAACAAAGTATTGTACTCATTGTCCCGGCGCATCTATGCCGATGGTAGCGTCAAAGAAACAAGCATTGACCTGAAATATCGCTCAATAGAAACCATTGAACAATGTCTCGCTGAGGCAGGTTTTATTGTCGACAAGCGCTATGCTGACTGGCGAAGATCTGAATGGTTAGAGAACTCGAACTCGCTGATCTGTGTTGCTAAGAAGGTCAACAGACCCCAAGAAGAGGTAAATACCTATGTTTACGCGTCAAATCTCTGATGACCTTTCTATAGCGTTAGTTCAGCCTTCTTTTGCTAAAAACTTCTATGAAATCGTGTGCCGAGAGCGAGAGTATTTGTCGCAATGGTTGGCCTGGCCTCCTCATGCCAATGGAGAGGCATTCTTTGAAAGCTTCGTAAAGCGCTCGCTTCATGACTATGCAGAAGGTAAATCTCTGACCTGCGCCATGGTCTATTGTGGTGAGGTTGTGGGCAATATCAGTTTCAACTCTATTAACCATGAGCTCAAGAAAGTCGAGATCGGTTATTGGCTGAGTGAATCTTTTCAGGGAAAAGGCATTGCTTCTCGCAGTGTTCAGGCATTGATAGATATCGCTTTCCAAGAGTTGGAAATGGAAAAAATCCAAATCGCGGCGGCAACGGAGAATCTGCCAAGTCGGAAACTGGCTGAACGCCTTGGCTTTGTGCTTGAAGGAATTATCACCCGAAATGAAAATCTTAACGGTCGCGTGGTAGACCATGCGATCTATGGACTTAGCAGAAAAGGAGAATAATCTTGGCGATCATCTACTTCATTCTTGCCGTTCTTGGGGCACTGTTTCCCTATGCTGCTTTTGGAGTTTGGCTGGTGGAGAATGGCCTAAATGTTTCTCAGCTTCTTGCAGATGTGATGGCAAACCCCATCAGCATAATGGCTTGGTTGGATGTCGTTATCGCGGCTGTGGCACTTGTCATTTTCATCGTGGTCGATGGCAAGGATAACAACGTAAGACTTCGCGGTTGGGCGATTGCAGGTACATTGACGATCGGCGTGGCTTTTGGGCTGCCTTTCTATCTATTCCTCAAAGAAAGCGATCAAAAATGATTCAAAATAGTCTGTAGCACTTGAAAATCCCTTGGTAAGACGCAAGGTTGTCTATACCCGAACTCGTAGAATTCTCCATCTTCGGGGCGTCTTAATACGATATGGACGCCCATGCTTAGGGATGACAGCTGATATGGATTACCTGATTGCAGTAACACTTTTCGCGATTTCTGCTTCTGCCACACCTGGCCCAAACAATCTTCTTTTGATGTCTTCCGGTGCTAACTTCGGCGTGAAGAAAAGCCTGCCGCTGATGTGTGGAATCTGCTTTGGGTTCGCGCTGATGCTATTTCTGGTAGGCGTCGGATTTGGGCAAATCTTCCAGCAGTTTCCTGAGCTTCACTTCATCATTAAATGTGTTGGTACGGCTTATCTTCTCTATCTTGCGTTCTTGATTGCCCGCTCTGGCGAGGTAGCGGAAAGTGGCACGGAAGCCAAACCACTGACGTTCATGAAAGGCGCACTGTTCCAATGGGTGAACGCCAAAGCATGGGTGGTCGCAACAGGAGCGATTGCTGCTTTCACTACTTTAGGCGCCGGGTATTACAGCCAAAATTTGACTATTGCCATGACCTTCTTTGTGGTGTCATTTCCGAGCGTAGGTATTTGGTTATTGTTCGGGTCGGCATTGAAACGGGTTTTGTCATCTCCAGCCCGTCGTAAAGCGTTTAATTACTTTATGGCAGCGTTACTGGTATTGTCCGTCGTCCCCGTGATTTTGGAAATTTTGAAAGCGATATGAAGGCAATAACGCACCGTTTTGCAACCATCGAAGACTATGAGTTTCTGCTTGAAGTAAAAAAGCGGGCAGAAGGGGAAGTAGTGGAAGCGGTATTTGGCTGGGATGACGATGTGCAACGTCGTATTCACCAAGAAGAGTGGGAAGACGCGATACCTCAGGTGATTGAGCTTGATAGCGAGCGCATCGGCAGCTTCTTGCTTCAGAAGTACGATGATCATTATTACTTTCGCCGTTTTTTCGTCTGTCCTGAATATCAGGGCAAAGGTATTGGCTCCTCTATCCTGCAAGCATGTTTGGATAAAACCGACAGCGAAGGCTTTCCCGTCAAACTCAGCTATCTGCAAGGAAACCGGGTTTCTGCGCTGTATCAACGTTTTGGCTTTAAGTACGTGAATGAAGATGAGCACTTTGTTTATATGGAAAGAAGGGCCAAATCATAAGGAATCATGGATGAAAAGCTTGGAAGAATGGTTTGAGGAGTACGGTGAAAGCCACCAGAACCCAACCAATCAGAAAATTCACAAAGTGGCTGTGCCGGGCATTTTCTTTTCTGTCGCGGGGCTGCTTTGGCTGATTCCCTCGTTTTCCATTTTTGGAGCGGCGATTGCCCCATACTTTATTGTGCTGGCGTTGGTATTGCTCTTCTACCTTACGCTTTCTTTCAAAGCCTTTGTGGTGATGGCGATATTCTCCGCGTTTTGCACCATGGTGCTGGTGGAATTGGATAGCGCTGGATTTGATATCTTCCTGATTTCTGTTGTGATGTTTGTGGTGTTATGGGTTTTGCAGTTCGTCGGGCACCATATCGAAGGTAAAAAGCCCTCTTTCTTTAAAGATGTGCAGTTCCTTTTGATTGGCCCAGCGTGGGTATTTCACTTCTTTTTACCACTGACGCCGCACAGTGAGACATAAAAAAAGCCAACCGAAAGGTTGGCTTTTCTCTTAAATTCCTAGGCTTAGTTAGGCAGGAACATCGGCGCGTAACAGGTATCGGTTTCTGCCGTTACTCGTGTCATCGCATCAATACGCATTGGCACCAAACCAGCATGTGATTGACTACCAAAGTTCTGGTCATTAGTGGTCGAATCCAGAACCCAAAGATTGGTACTGTTCTGATGACCCGTCACGTTGTTGTTCATCGCCGCAACCAAGATTTCACCGTTCTGATCAAGCGTAGCCGCTGTGATTTCATCAATATAGTGGAAGAATTTCACGGTTGCTGAAGCATCTTCAGTGCTCACGTTAAAGACGCGCGTATTGGTAACAAACAGCAGTTCGCCGTCTTTAAAGATCAAATCACCCCAGTTCGCATAGCCACCAAGACGAATATTCAAATCCAGATTACCAATCATAGTTTGCTCGCCAGTCGAAGGGTCGATGGTGAACAGTCGACGGATATCAGAACCGTAAAGCGTTCCAGTCTCTGGGTCGAAGGTCATTCGCCAAATTTGATAGTTGGTTGAGCCAACTACGTGGTGAGTTTGCGATGCGACATCAAAATACGCTAACTCATATGGCTGGTATTTGTTTGGTAGAAAAGGCAGATCTGCAATTTCCTGCTCGGTAAACTCACCCTCTTCAACACCGTCGACATAAAACTTGTCTGGTGTTGGTGTGCTTGCGTAATAAATGCGGTTATTTGCAGCATCGTAAGCCATTGCGGAAGCACTGAATAGCGCGCGAGAATTAATCTCAGCGAGATTAACGGCTTCCGTGTGGAATTGTTGGCGCGTAATGCTGCGAGCAAGACCTTCGTGAACGTTCACAAGCACACCTACATCGCCTCGGCCTGCGTTCATGGTGTAGAGGTTACCATCACACTCTGCTGCTGCAGCTGACATGCTAAAAGTGCTTGCTGCTAGTACGAGTGATGATAGCAGTGTCTTTTTCATTTCCCGGCTCCTATGTCCTTTAGGTTTTTACAATTAGATTTTTATTCTTGGAACAGACTGACATGTGACAACCGCAGTCAAAACTTCTGGATAGCGAATTGTAAAAATGTCTAGGAACGCACCCTACCATCGAATATTACCTTTTACTGTTGTAAATCAATGAATAGGTTTCATACTCGCTGCACTGAAACATGATTCTTACTAAAAAAACGATGTGTAATTTAAATGGACGCCATATGGTTTACGGAGCGGACTTAATCTCGATACATTTTTCTCCAAACAGAGGGAGTGACACCGAAGGTATTTTTGAAATGATGGCGCAGGGTCGTGGCGTTGTTGAAGCCGGATTCCGTCGCTATGTGCTCAATATCCAGTGCTGTTGACTCTAACAGGTTTTGGCAATGGGCGAGTCTGGCAGAAAGTAGCCATTGTCCGAACGAGCGGCCAGTGATGGTTTGGAATCTGCGTGTGAAGGTTCGCCTGCTCATCAGAGCTTTTTCCGCGAGTGCATCTATCGAATGGGGTTCATTGAGTGATTTCAGTACCTCATCAAGCAATATAGCTAGGCGCTTATCACTTCCCCGTTCTGGTACAGGTATAGAAATGTACTGGGATTGTCCGCCTTGACGCTGGGGCGGTACGACGAGCAGACGGGCGATGTCATTGGTGGCTGCGCTGCCTTTAAGATTCCTGACAATCTGCAGGCAGCAATCCAGCCCTGCTGCAGTGCCGGCAGAAGTGACTATGTTTCCTTCCTCGACAAAAAGCACATCACTGTCGATCACAACATTCGGGAATAGAGATTTGAACGCCTCAAAGTACGCCCAGTGAGTGGTGGCGCGCTTTCTATCTAGCAACCCGGCTGCCGCAAGTGCAAAGCTGCCAAGACACAATCCCACTACCAGAGCTCCTCGATGGTTTGCAGACTTAAGGGCATTAATCAAAGCATTGGAAGGGGGTTGATAGGGTGAATGCCAGCTAGGAATAATGATGATATCGGCATCGTCCATAGCGTTTAAGCCATGCTCAGTGTGAATACTGAAACCTGCAGTAGTCTGCAGAGGCGCATCAGGTTCACTACAGACAGTCACTTTGAAATCGCTGGCGGCGTCGGCAAATACCACGCATGGGACGGAAAGATGAAAAGGACTCATTCCTTCAAAGGCATACACGGCGACACGTTTCATCATGATGTTTTCCCAGCTTTCAATAGTGACCTAATCTTAACGATATTGGTAATTTGGGTCACTGTTTGAATTTTCATCGCTGAACCATAATGACGCCAACAATAAACAAGGAGACAGTGATGAAAAAGACAGCCCTGTTAGTGATTGATCTTCAAAACGACTATTTCGATAACGGCGCGTTCCCTTTGTGGCAGGCAGAACAAACCAAAGACCGTATTGTGGCTTTTATGAAAAAAGCGAAAGCGAAGGGTGTGGAAATCATCCATGTTCAACATATCGCTGATCCAGCAATGGGTTTATCACCTTTCTTCAATCAAGGTACAGAAGGTGCAGATATTCATGCTGATGTAATGGCGGCGGCTCCGGACGCAGCGGTTGTGGTGAAGCACTTTGCAGACAGCTTTGAACAAACCAACTTGGAAGCGTTATTGGCCGAGAAAGGTATTGAGCGACTTTGGGTGGCGGGCATGATGACGCAAAACTGTGTTACGCATACTGCGATTTCAAAAGCAGCTGAGAAATATGAAGTGGCGATCTTACCGGATCTCAGCACAACGGTTTCCGAGCTTTTGCACCTTATCGCGTTGCATGCTGTGTCTACACGCATGACGCTGACCCCAAGTGACACACTGATTTAATACCAATCGTAGT
>NZ_LASY01000128.1:0-29629 GCF_000973155.1 Grimontia sp. AD028
AAGTCGCGCCCGTTCTTTTTTGTGCGATAGGTATTACTCCTCCAACACCGGATATGCCGGCATATAAATCTCTTTGATTCGCATCCCTTTCATCACGGCATAGCCCTGGTAGCAATCCAGACCATTCACAGAAAACTCAAAGTAGTAGCGGGTTTGAATATCCAATGGTCCTTTCGGCCAACCAAAGGAATGACTGCCCCGCGCAATCGAAATCAACTGCACATTGGTTTGCTGGCATCGACGGACGATATAGTTTTTCGCCAGTTCACTCTGCCGGCGTTGTTGCCAGAATAAGCTGGCAACGATAGCGATAAGTAATATCCAAAACAGATCAGCAGTCATTTTAAGCCTTCACGGATTGCTGGAGTTGTTTCACTGCATCAAGCAAAGCTGGCGATGCGGAGCCGTGCAGTAAAGCTAACACCTGTGGACGAAGTGCTGGGATCATCACTAGATCTGCCACCATCTGCTGGAAGAAAGCCTGATCTTTTTGGTCAGCAACGGCGATAAGAAAGGCGTCTAATAGTGGTTCATTTGATAGTGCTTGCCAACAGCGCCCTGCAATCGCAATCAACATTTCACGGTGACGGAGCGCTTCAGTTGCCAGCATACGTTCAATGACACCGTGCACAACGTCCGGCTTGGCGCCAGCCAATGCCCTAACATGAGCAGTGAGAAGGAACAGGTCTGTTTCGTCACCAGACAGCATGGCCTGAATGTCTTCTTCAAGACGCGCAGCCAGTGAATCCGGAATATCGCAATGCTCGAGACAGCCTAGTAGCGCATATTTGGGTGGCTGCGGCATGTTTGAGAGGGCTTTACGCAAACGGGTAAGGTTGTTGTGCTTGTCCATGCGCGCACACAGATCGGCAATTCCCTGAAGCCCTACTCCTTGCCACTCCTCCCAGCCAAGCTCACCTGAAGCGTAATGTTGTGCATGGTCATAATACTGGCTGGCAGGCTGGTTCAGCTTAGCGGTGAGGAAAGCATGGAATATAGCTTTCTTATCATCTTGCGGATTGAAGGTGTAAGGGTTTGCAGCAAGCTTTTCCTGTTCTTCTTCCGTTGGGGTTTTATCCAGTGTTGCGCCCATGGCTTGCGCCACATATTGGATGAAATCGCCAAGTGCAGCCTGATTGAGAAGGCCACGTTCATCCAGAGGCATCTTCAAAAACCAGATCCATGGGGCTTGATTCGGTTGCCAGAATGCAATGCCGATTTGCGCATGTTGCTGCGCAGGAAAAGGATAGGGCATGCGGTTTTCTTCAATCGCCACAAAATCTTTGTTACTGATAGGCGTGACGCGTCGGCTGAGATCGAATACCAGAAATTCGCAGTTTGCCTGACTCAATATGGCGTTAAGAGAGAGCGTATTTTCCATGATGACTTCTAATTCGTGTTGCCTTCATTGGCGGAGAGTGAAACAGCGGTGAGTGTACCATTCTCGCGGCTTTGGGCGGCGATGGATTCGTAACAGCGCTTTTCACTGAATGTTGCTGAACGATGGGAGTGTGGATTTCAGATCGCTCGGCATTGATTAGTGATATGCTTGCGCCAGTTTGATATTTCAACCCATTGGACGCAAAAGCGGGTAAAAGAGAGCAATTTCTATGAGCAAACACGAAAAAGTCGGTGCCTTGCTGTTGGCACTCAAAGACACGCTAGAAGTGCATGGTCACTGGCAAAGTGAACCCCCTTCGAGCGAAGCTCTTTCAAGTGTCGAACCCTTCGCGGTTGATACTTTGAGTTGTGCCGAATGGCTTCAATGGATTTTTATCCCGAAAATGGCGTTCCTGTTACAACACGGCCAACCTTTGCCAGAGTCATTTTCTATTGCTCCTTATGTGGAAGAAGCTATGCGTGGTCAGGAAGGGCATGCAGACATTACCCGTGTTTCGATGGACATTGATGCTCTGTTTACACCGCAATAACTGTTTTTAAGATGCAAACTGAACTCGAAATTATTTATCGCGATGAGTGGCTGATCGCCGTTAACAAGCCTTCAGGTATGTTGGTGCACCGATCTTGGCTCGACAAAGGCGAAACCCGCTTTGTCATGCAAACGTTGCGAGACCAGATTGGTCAGCATGTTTTTCCTCTTCATCGGTTGGACCGCCCAACCTCCGGTGTTTTGCTTTTCGCACTGTCGTCCGAAATGGCTTCACAGATGATGCCAAAATTCGCCGGGCGTGACATTCACAAAACCTACCATGCGGTCGTTCGCGGCTGGATTAAAGAAGGTGCAACGCTAGATTATCCACTCAAAGAAGAACTGGATAAGGTGGCTGATAAATTCGCGACGGCTGAGCCAGAAGCTAAAGAGGCGGTCACTGAATACCGACCGGTTGCGCATGCGGAGTTACCGATCCCTATGGGGCGCTACCAAAGCTGCCGTTACACGCTGGTGGAAATGAAACCGCATACTGGCCGTAAGCACCAGCTCCGCCGTCACATGCATCACTTGAGTCACCATATCGTGGGTGATGTGAATCATGGCGACGGGCGACACAATCGCCTTTTCCGTCAGGAATTTGAATGCCATCAACTGCTGCTTCATGCATCACAAACGGAATTTCAGCATCCGGTAACGGGTGAAAACCTGGTGATTGATGCCAAGGTTGATGAGGTTTGGCGAAGGGTGCTTGAAGGTTTGGGATGGGGCAGCGCGCTCTGAGGAAGAGCGGGTCTCAGGATCCTAGAACCTGAGACCTTTTTTCTAGAGTTTTTCCAGATCGGCTTCGATCTCAGCGATCTTGCTGGCAACCACTTTTTCTAGGTGGCGTAGGTCGCGAAGGATTTTCTTCTTGGTATCCTGCTCGCTTTTCTCGTGGCGCACGATCTTATCCAACTCATCCACAACCAGCGACAAGCTGCGGTTGATCTCCGTGACTTCACGGAAGCGGCCGCTGCCACTGTCAACCACCACATTCTTTCTCTGGCGCGGATATTTGAACTTAACGCTTTTGGCAAACAGCTCGCCTTTGGCTTTGTGAAAGTAGATTTTCAGCGTGTCTGAATTGGCTTCTTGACGCAGGGTGTAACGCTCGATGTTCTCTGGATGTTCGATACCGATGTTTTTCAGATTCTGATACATGTTTTACCCCTTCTCTCGTCAGAACAGACTACGGTTCAATCACTTATTGTTCACTTTAGCAGCATCCTTTCTCCAGCCCCAACCATTGTTATGATCTATGTCTGAGACTTGTGGTCGAGATCGCCCAATATGCTGACTGAGCGAAATTCTCCAGTTTCATTCACCACTAATTTGCATCATTTAAGGCATCAAATAGTGCTTCTTTCAGCGTTTTCTGAACTTCGTCAGAAAGCGCCTGGCGTTCACCATCAGTCACAATGAAAAAGTCTTCTGCACGCTCACCAATGGTGGTGATTTTCGCCGCTTGCAGAGACACGCCTTCGCGGGCGAATACCGCACCTACACGTGCTAAGAGGCCCGGTGTGTCCAGCGCGACCAGTTCAAGGAGTGTACGACGTCCTGTGCGAGTCGGCAGGAAAGAGACCTGCGTTTTCACATTAAAGGCCATCAACTTACGGGACGTACGTTTGACCGGAATCGTTATTGGTCCATCCTGAGTGAGTGCCAATGTGACACCTTCGCGGATTTTTTCGTGCCGGTCGGGTTGAATCGCTTCGTTATGTGAGTCCAACACCATAAAAGTGTCCAGTGCGAAACCATCTTTACTGGTCATGATTTGTGCGTCGTGGACGCTGAGATTTTTCTTATCAAGTGCGGCGACCACACGTGCAAACAGGCTTGGCCTGTCCTGACTGTAAACGAAAATCTCGGTGCCACCACGGGTGGCATTTTTGCTGACCAGCACCAAAGGCTCATCACCTTCGTGACTCAGAATGTGCTCACTGTGCCAGGCGATTTGCTTGTGGGTGTGGCGCAGAAAGTAGTCCGCTTTAAAGCGCTGCCAAAGCAGCTCAATTTCCCGCGGTGTGTGGCCGTGTTTGCGCAGCAGGGCTGACGCCAAATGTTGGTTATGGCGGATACGTTCACGAATATCTGGCGGGTTTTCCAACCCGCGGCGCAGCGCTTTCTGGGTGGAGTAGTAAAGCTCTGCCAGAAGGGTTCGTTTCCAGCTATTCCAAAGCTCTGGGTTGGTGGCGTTGATGTCGGCCACGGTCAGGCAAATCAGGTAGTCGAGGCGTTCTTCATCACGCACTTTCTGGGCAAATTCAGTAATGACTTCCGGATCGTAAATATCGCGACGCTGAGCGGTGACAGACATCAGCAGGTGATTGCCGACCAACCAGCTGACAAGGTTCGCCTCAGGGCGAGAGAAACCGTGATCGATACAGAAGCTATAGGCTTCTTCTGCGCCAATTTCTGAGTGATCGCCACCGCGGCCTTTACCGATGTCATGGAAAATCGCTGCCAGTAAGAGAAGCTCCGGTTTCGCCAAGCGAGGGTAAACATCACAACAGATTGGGTGCTTGTCGCGGTTTTCTTCGTAGCTATAGCCATTAATGTGTTTGAGCAGGCGGATAGTGTGCTCGTCCACGGTATAGGCGTGGAAAAGGTCAAACTGCATCTGGCCGACTATTTGGCTCCATTGCGGAAGGTAGGCTGACAACACGCCGTGCTTATGCATCAAAGGGAAAGCTTTGTGCAGCGCATTTGGATGGCGGGTAAGGGCGATAAATTTCTCTTTTGCCTCTGGTACATCACACAGGAAACGATTCAGGCGTCGGCGTGCAGTGCGGAGCTGTCTGAGCGTCGGTGCCGAAATGGATTCAATCGACTTGTCGTTAGCGATGTGCAGGAACATGTCGATGATGGTGTCGGGACGAGCCTGGAAAAGTGCGGGCTTGCGCGCTTCAATCTGGCGTCCATGACGCTGGAAATCATCGCTCAGCACTTCAATGGTTTTGCTGTCGGGCTCGTTTTCAATCGCCTGTGCAAACAGGCGGATCAGCATTTTGTTGAGCTCAGAGACTCTTCCCAGTGTGCGGTAGAAGTCTTTCATCATGAGCTCGATGCCACGGTTTCCTTCGCCTTGGTAACCGAGAGTTTCAGCAACAGAAGGCTGATGGGCGAAGGTGAGGCGGTTGTCATAACGACGAAGTTCAAGGTGCAGGGCAAAACGGATGCGCCACAGCATCGTCTGGCATTCATCTAACTCGCGGAATTCAGCGTCAGTCAGAAAGCCGTATTTACTCATTTCACGTAGGCTGGTGGCACCGAAGTGACGGCGGGCAATCCAACTCAGGGTATGGATATCACGAAGACCGCCCGGACTGGATTTGATGTCTGGTTCCAGATTGTAGGCTGTGTCATGGTATCGGGCATGACGCTCTTTTTGCTCTTTAACTTTGGCTTTGAAGAATCTTTCGCTGGGCCAGAACTGCTCAGAGTGAATGCGGTTTTTCAATTCATGGAAGATTCGTTCACTGCCGCAAAGCAATCGGGATTCCTGTAAATTGGTGGCGACGGTCAAATCGTCGAGGCCGACATCCATACACTCAGCGAGGGTGCGCACGGAATGGCCGACTTCCAGTTTTAAATCCCATAACAATGTTACGAACTCACTGAGACGCGTTTGGTATTTTTTATCTACACCGTTTTCAGAGAGGATCAAAAGGTCGATATCAGAAAGAGGGTGAAGCTCTCTGCGTCCGTAACCGCCTACGGCAATCAGCGAAAGGTTGGGATGATGATGAAATTCGAAATGTTGCCACAGCCTTTCCAGCAAGGCGTCAATGTAATCTGAACGCTGGTAAACCAAATCCGTGACGGGCTTGCGTTCAAGAAAAGCGGCTTTCTGTTGTTCACCGAACAGTGACAGCTGATTTTTAAGCTCAGTAAGATTCAGCTGCTCAGCGGTCAGTTCATTGGGCGAGAGCAAAACGTCGTTCATTGTCATCCTTGATAAAAAAAGTCGGCGCATTGGCCGACTTCTGTTTTTTGAATTATGCGTTGTTCAAAATGCGAGGCAGTTTTTCCTCACTGCGCAGAGTCAGGATTTCACAACCGGTGTCCGTGACCAGAATCGTGTGTTCCCATTGCGCGGATTTCTTGCCATCAACGGTATATACCGTCCAGCCATCATCATCATCCAGCAGAGTGCCAAATTTACCTGCGTTGATCATTGGCTCAATGGTAAAGCACATACCTGCTTTAATGACGGTGCGGTCACTGTTCTTGTAGTGCACCACTTGCGGCTCTTCATGGAATTCAGCACCAATACCGTGACCACAGTAATCTTTCACGATTGAGTAACGCTTTGGACGGTTTTTGATGAACTTTTGGATTTCCGTACCGATGTCACCAATGCGCGCGCCAGGTTTCACTTTTTTCAGGGCTTGGTAGAGGCTTTCCTGTGCGACGTGACACAGTGCTTTGTCTTCCGCAGACACTTCACCCACCAGGAACATTTTTGACGTGTCGCCGTGGTAGCCGTCTTTAATCACTGTGATGTCGATGTTGATGACATCACCATCTTTCAATACGTCAGTTTTGCTCGGAATACCGTGACATACAACGTGGTTGATTGAGGTACAAATAGACTTTGGAAAGCCGTGGTAGTTGAGCGGTGCTGGGATCGCTTGCTGTGTCTCTGTGATGTATTTGTGGCAAATATCATCCAGCTCTTCAGTCGTCGCACCCGCTTTTACGTGCGGTTCGATCATCTCAAGCACTTCTGCCGCAAGGCGACCGGCCTCACGCATTTTTTCGATTTCTTCAGCCGATTTAATAGTGGCGCTCATTGCTTTCTCTCAGTTGGCTCCCTTAACTGAAACAGCAAGGGAGGAATTGACTGCTATTACTACATATTATCAATCGCATCGCCATGTGGGAACCTTACCCGGCGACTCACTGACTTTTTTATGCTGGATTCTAAGGCGCTTTTTATGGTATAAAGCGCGCCGAAATACGCCTTAATGGTTAATCGGGTCTTCCGGTTCTGTTTAGGTGGTTTCGACAAACACTTATTTTTTAACACACACACATATCGGCACATGCTCCGGGGTGCCCTTTGCGGGTCGGATGTATGGGATATGTGGAGGCCTAACCCCAAGAGGAATTAAAATGGCTACTGTTTCAATGCGCGACATGCTGAAAGCTGGTGTTCACTTCGGTCACCAGACTCGTTACTGGAACCCTAAGATGAAGCCGTTCATCTTCGGTGCACGTAACAAGGTTCACATCATCAACCTAGAAAAAACTGTACCAATGTTCAACGACGTACTGGCTGAGCTGACCAAAGTTGGTGAGCGTAAGGGTAAAGTACTGTTTGTTGGTACTAAGCGTGCCGCTAGCGAATCTGTTAAAGCAGCAGCAGAAAGCTGTGATCAGTACTACGTGAACAACCGTTGGTTGGGCGGTATGCTGACTAACTGGAAAACTGTTCGCCAGTCAATCAAACGTCTGAAAGATCTGGAAACTCAGTCAACTGACGGTACTTTCGAGAAGCTGACTAAGAAAGAAGCTCTGATGCGCACCCGTGAAATGGAGAAACTTGAGAAGTCTCTGGGCGGTATCAAAAACATGGGCGGTCTGCCAGACGCGCTGTTCGTAATCGACGCTGATCACGAGCACATTGCTATTAAAGAAGCAAACAACCTGGGTATCCCAGTGTACGCGGTAGTTGATACCAACTCTGACCCAGACGGCGTTGACTTCGTTATCCCAGGTAACGACGACGCGATTCGCGCAGTTCAACTGTACCTGAACGCTGCAGCTCAGTCATACACTGAAGGCCGTAGCCAGGACATCGTAGCTCAAGCAGAAGACGAGCTGGTTGAAGTCGCTGAATAAGACACTTGCTCCTTGTGAGCGTTCTTAGCCATCAGACTGTCACAGACAGCACTGTAAGCTAAGTAGGTTAGCAGGGGCCAACTATGGGCCCCTGATTTTTACCCAAATAGTTTCGAATCGAGGAATGAACAATGGCTGTTACCGCTGCCCTGGTAAAAGAACTGCGCGAACGCACTGGCGCAGGCATGATGGAATGTAAAAAAGCGCTGGTAGAAACTAACGGCGACATCGAGCTGGCGATTGAAAACATGCGTAAGTCAGGCGCTGCTAAAGCTGCTAAGAAAGCAGGTAACGTAGCTGCTGAAGGCGCAATCATCATCAAAGAAGTTGATGGCGTTTCTGCTCTGGTTGAAGTTAACTGCCAGACTGACTTCGTTGCTAAAGACGGCAACTTCACTGCTTTCGCAAACGCAGTTGCTGATGAAGCAGCGGCAACTAAAGCGACTGTAGAAGAGCTGCAAGCGAAATTCGAAGATGACCGCGTAGCGCTGGTTGCTAAAATCGGTGAAAACATCTCTATCCGTCGCGTAGCTTACGTTGAAGGTTCAGCGATGGCTTCTTACCGTCACGGTGAGCGCATCGGTGTTGTTGTTGCTGGTGAAGGCGACGCAGAAACTCTGAAGCACATCGCAATGCACGTTGCTGCATCACGTCCAGAGTACGTAACTCCTGACGACGTACCAGCTGACGTAGTTGCTAAAGAGCGCGAAGTTCAAGTAGAAATCGCGATGAACGAAGGCAAGCCTAAAGAAATCGCAGAGAAAATGGTTGAAGGCCGCATGAAGAAATTCACCGGCGAAGTTTCTCTGACTGGTCAACCTTTCATCATGGAGCCTAAGAAATCTGTAGGTGACATCCTGAAAGAGAAAGGCGCTTCTGTTTCTACTTTCATCCGCCTGGAAGTGGGTGAAGGTATCGAGAAAGCAGCTGGCATGAGCTTCGCAGAAGAAGTTGCAGCCGCTCAGAAAGGTTAATTCCTCTTTGAGACCCAAAAGACCGCAGAACCCTGCGGTCTTTTCACAATCCCATCCGTAGAAGTTAGTGCCTAAAGGTAGTGAGAATGACTACAAACCCAAAACCAGCTTATCAACGAATTTTGCTTAAATTGAGTGGCGAAGCGCTGCAAGGTAAAGAAGGCTTCGGTATCGATCCGGCTGTGCTTGACCGCATGGCACAAGAAATCAAAGAACTGGTTGAACTTGGCGTACAAGTTGGCTTGGTTATCGGTGGTGGTAACCTGTTCCGTGGTGCAGGCCTTGCAGAAGCGGGTATGAACCGGGTTGTGGGCGACCACATGGGTATGTTGGCGACTGTAATGAACGGTCTGGCTATGCGTGATGCACTGCACCGTGCCTATGTGAACGCGCGGGTGATGTCTGCTATCCCTCTGAACGGTGTGTGTGACAGCTACAACTGGGCGGAAGCTATCAGTCAACTGCGCAACGGCCGTGTGGTAATTTTCTCTGCAGGTACAGGCAACCCATTCTTCACCACAGATTCAGCAGCATGTCTGCGCGGCATTGAAATCGAATCTGATGTTGTGATTAAAGCCACCAAGGTTGATGGCGTTTACACTGACGACCCAGCGAAAAACCCGGATGCAGAACTTTACAGCCACCTGGCTTACCAGGACGTGCTGGAAAAAGAATTGAAAGTGATGGACCTTGCTGCCTTCACTCTGGCTCGCGATCACAAGATGCCGATTCGTGTTTTCAACATGAATAAGCCAGGTGCGCTGCGCCGAGTTGTGATGGGTGAGCAAGAAGGGACACTAATTAATAACGGTTAATCAATTTTAGTGGCATAATCTCCGTCGTTAGAAAAAAGAATCTTCAAGGATATTCTCGTGATCAATGAAATTAACGCAGATGCGAAAGAGCGCATGCAGAAAAGCGTTGAAGCGCTGAAGAACACTCTATCTAAAATCCGCACTGGTCGTGCGCATCCAGCACTGCTTGATGGCCTGTCTGTCGATTACTATGGCTCTGCAACTCCGCTGAAGCAATTGGCTTCAATCGTTGCAGAAGATGCACGTACTCTGGCTATCACTGTATTCGATAAGTCTGTGACGCAAGCTATCGAAAAAGCGATCATGACTTCAGATCTGGGTCTGAACCCAATGTCTGCGGGTACGGTTATCCGCGTTCCATTGCCACCGTTGACTGAAGAGCGTCGTCGCGATCTGGTTAAGATTGTTCGTGGTGAAGCTGAAGGTGGCCGTGTTGCTGTTCGTAACATCCGCCGTGACGCCAACAGCGATCTGAAAGGTTTGCTGAAAGAGAAAGAAATTTCTGAAGACGAAGAGCGTCGTGGTCAGGACGATATCCAAAAACTGACTGACGCGGCTGTTAAAGAAATTGACACAATTCTTGAAGCCAAAGAAAAAGAGTTGATGGAAGTTTAATTCCGGCTACACTCTGATTCCATTGCCGAAGCGCTGTGCTAGCAGTACAGCGCTTTTTATTTGCGAAGGATAATGATGAGCTCCCAATCTTTCCATCAAGAAATCGATCCCAGCCTACTTCCCAAACACATCGCCGTCATCATGGACGGAAATGGCCGTTGGGCCAAAGCGCGTGGCAAAGCGCGTATGTTTGGCCACAAAGCCGGTGTTGACGCCGTTCGAAAAACTGTTTCAGCTGCTAATCGTCTTGGTATTCAGGTTTTGACCCTGTTTGCATTCAGCAGTGAAAACTGGCGTCGTCCAGAGGAAGAAGTCAGCCTGTTGATGGAGCTTTTTGTCACTGTGCTGGGACGTGAAGTGAAACGTCTTCACAAAAATGGTGTAAAGCTCAAGGTAATTGGCGATACCACGCGCTTTAGCCAGTCGTTACAAGATAAAATTGCCGCGGCGGAAGCTTTAACGGCCAACAATACCGGATTGGTATTGAACGTGGCTGCCAACTATGGCGGTCAGTGGGATATTATGCAGGCTGTTAAAAAGCTTGCGGCTCAGGTAGAGCGTGGCGAAATTCCTGCAGAGCAACTCACTGAAGGTGATCTTCAGGTGCACCTGTCTTGTTCTGGTCTACCAGACGTAGATTTGATGATACGCACCAGCGGCGAATGCCGCATTAGCAACTTTATGCTGTGGCAAGCGGCCTATGCGGAGTTGTATTTCACCGAACAATTCTGGCCTGATTTCGACGAGACAAGTCTCACCGATGCTATTGCTTGGTTTATCAACCGCGAACGCCGATTTGGGTGTACCGGTGAGCAGATCAAGGCCATGTTACAAGTAGAAAAATAGAGGGTTTCGTTTGCTGAAACAACGTGTCTTAACGGCACTGGTACTGGCACCGCTTGTTATCGCCGGTATTTTCTTTTTGCCGTTACAACTTTTCGTGATTGCTGTGGCAGGTGTCACTTTACTTGGCCACTGGGAGTGGACCAAGTTTGTGGCTGCCTCGTCCCGTTTTAGCGCATTTGTTTTCCCTGCAATCATTCTTGTCGGTTCACTGTTTGCGTTACCTGTGACTCAAGATGGCCTTCAACTCACCACTACAAGTGGCAGTGTGTTGGCGATTGCTGGTGCATTATGGTGGCTGGCTGCTACTGTGATGGTGCTGCGCTATCCAAGAGGGACTAGCTGGTGGGGTGATAGCAACGCAGTGCAGCAAGGATTTGGCGTACTGACGCTGCTTCCATTCCTTTGGAGCGTTATTCTTCTCCGTGCCTACCACTTCGATGTTTCCCCTTACCTTGGCGCGAAGATGGTGCTTTTGGTTTGTTTGTTGGTTTGGTCTGCTGATACTGGTGCGTATTTTGCGGGTAAGACCTTCGGTAAGCGCAAAATGGCACCTTCAGTGAGCCCAAATAAAACGGTTGAAGGTCTGATTGGCGGGTTGATTGCAGCCGTTGCTGTCACCTTGACCGCTGCCCAGTATTTCTCTATTCCTTTCTCCTCTCTTGCTATGTTAGGTCTTGTTGCTTTGATCACTTCCTTCGCTTCAGTTTTGGGCGATCTTGCGGAAAGCATGTTTAAGCGTGTCGCGGGTGTGAAAGACAGTGGCAGCATTTTGCCTGGACATGGCGGTATACTGGATAGAATAGATAGCCTGACGGCCGCATTCCCAGTTTTCACCGTATTGTATTTCTGGCTTGCGTAACTCTCTCACCGGCGTTTCGCCGGTGAGTTGTATTCAGGCTTTATGGAACAAAAACTCAGAGTTTCCTATGCGTAAGATAACGATTCTTGGTGCAACCGGCTCAATTGGTACCAGCACGCTTTCTGTGATTGAAAAGAATCCTCACGCCTACGAGGTTTTCGCGCTCGCGGCGAATGCCAACGTCAATGAAATGCTTCTTTTGTGTCTGAAGTGGCGTCCAAAGTTTGCCGCTATGGCGAATGCTGAAGCTGCTGCAAATTTGCGTCTGGCATTGCAAAATCAAGGCTGTGCGACAGAAGTACTCAGCGGGATTGAAGGTCTTTCTGCGATTTCTGAGCACACTGATGTTGATACCGTTATGGCGGCAGTGGTGGGGGCTGCGGGGCTTATTCCTACTATGGCAGCAGTGAAGGCTGGAAAACGTGTACTGTTAGCTAATAAAGAAGCGCTGGTGATGTCCGGGCAATTCTTTATTGACGCTGTTCACCAATACGGCGCTGAGCTCCTGCCCGTTGACAGTGAACACAATGCGATTTTCCAGTGTCTTCCTGCAGGTATTCAATCGCGTCCGGGTGTTTGTGATTTGGCCTCAGAAGGGGTTAGCAAAATCCTTCTTACAGGTTCTGGTGGTCCGTTCCGTTACACTGATTTAGCCCTTCTTCAGGAAGTGACGCCAGCTCAGGCTATTGCGCATCCGAACTGGTCGATGGGGCCTAAAATTTCTGTCGACTCTGCCACTATGATGAACAAAGGCCTCGAATATATTGAGGCGCGCTGGCTGTTTAATGCCAATCGTGAGCAGTTGGATGTCATCATTCATCCTCAGTCGGTGATTCATTCGATGGTACAGTACCGTGACGGTTCTGTGCTGGCACAAATGGGTTTGCCTGACATGTGTACGCCTATTGCTTATGCAATGGCTTATCCGGACCGTATTGAAGCGGGTGTGAAGCCTTTGGATTTCAGCGAAGTGGGTGAATTCACTTTCCTTAAACCTGATTTCAACCGCTATCCATGTTTGAAGTTGGCGATTGATGCCTGTTACGTGGGTCAGGCAGCAACAACGACTCTTAATGCTGCTAACGAAGTCGCGGTTGAAGCATTCTTGCACGGGCAAATTGGCTTCATGCAGATTGCTGAGGTGAATGATGCTGTGTTACAACGGGCGGAGTTATCGGAACCATCCTGCATTCAAAGCCTCTTAGAGATAGATGACAAAGCACGTGTCATGGCTCAGAAAAGGATTACGGAGTTAACACAATGAGCGCCATTCTTTGGAACCTGCTGTTTTTCCTCATTGCACTCGGCATTTTGATTGCGGTACATGAGTACGGCCATTTTTGGGTTGCGCGTAAATGTGGTGTGAAAGTTGAGCGCTTTTCGATTGGCTTTGGTAAGTCGATTTGGAAGAAAGTGGGCAAAGATGGCACCGAATACACGCTAGCGATGATCCCACTGGGTGGCTACGTCAAAATGCTCGATGAGCGTGTTGACGAGGTCCCTGAATCCCAGAAAGAACATGCATTCAATAACCGTCCACTGTGGCAGCGCAGTGCGATTGTTGCCGCAGGGCCAGCGGCAAACTTTTTGTTTGCTATTGCCGCTTATTGGCTGGTAATGATCATTGGTGTACCAGCAGTAAAACCGATTATTGGTGATGTCGCTCCCCAATCTATTGCTGCACAAGCGGGCATTGAACCGGGAATGGAACTAACTGAAATCTCCGGTATCAAAACGCCAGATTGGGAATCAGTCAATTTTCAGTTGATTGCCCATATCGGTGACAGTGAGATGACACTGGCAGTCAAACCTGATGAGAATGCTGCCTATGCGATTGAGAAGAAGTTGGATTTAGCAACATGGTCTTTCGATCCTGAATCTCAGTCAGCACTACGCACGTTAGGGATGACGCCTTACCGCCCGGAAATCACTAAAGTGCTTTCCAATGTAGTGGAAGGTAGTGCGGCAGAAAAAGCCGGGTTACTGGTAAATGATAGACTACTGTCTTTGGGTGATAAGCCTGTTACCGAATGGTCTGGGGTGGTAGAAACTATCCGTGCAAATCCTGGGCAGGCTTTGCCTGTTCTTGTTGAGCGTGACGGTGCTGAGGTGTCTTTGACCCTGACACCTGACGTGAATGAACAAGATGGTAAGGCAACTGGCTACGCTGGTTTTGCACCGTATGTTGAGCCTTGGCCCGAGTCGCATCAGCTGACACTTCAGCATGGTCCTTTGGATGCTATTCCGGCGGCGATGGACAAAACCTGGCAGGTGGTATCACTGACTGCTGGGATGATTAAGAAGCTGTTCACAGGTGATGTGGCAGTAAAGAATTTGAGTGGACCTATCTCAATTGCAAAAGGTGCAGGGATGACCGCAGACTTCGGTCTGGTATACTTTCTCGGCTTTCTCGCACTGATCAGCGTTAATTTAGGCATTATTAACCTGTTACCGTTACCGGTTCTTGATGGCGGACACCTGTTGTTTTTTGGTATTGAAGCCGTGACACGTCGCCCCGTCTCTGAACGAGTGCAGGATATGGGATATCGGGTAGGTACAGCAATCATCATGGCGTTGATGGCTGTAGCGATATTTAACGATTTCGCCCGACTATAAACATTCAGCGTTTAGCAAGGAAATGTCAGAGCAAGCAATGGCGATGAAAAAACTTCTTATAGCCTCTCTTTTATTCTCAAGTTCTGTTACGGCCGATGAGTTCGTAGTAGAAGATATTCGTTTTGAGGGGCTTCAGCGCGTCAGCCTCGGTGCTGCGTTGCTCGCAATGCCGGTACGGGTTGGCGATAACATCGACGAAGGCGATGTTTCCGGGATCATCAAATCCCTGTTTTCCACCGGCAACTTTGAAAACGTACGCGTCTTCCGTGATGGCGATGATCTGTTGGTCAAAGTGATTGAACGCCCAACGATTGCCAGCGTGTCTTTCTCAGGCAATAAAGCCATTAAAGAAGAGCAACTGGAAGAAAACCTTTCCGCTTCTGGCCTTCGTGTGGGCGAGTCACTGGACCGCACCAAGCTTTCCAATATCGAAAAAGGTCTGGAAGATTTCTACTACAGCGTGGGTAAATACAATGCTGTAGTGGATACGGTGATCACCCCGCTTCCGCGAAACCGCGCTGACGTAAAATTTGTCTTCACTGAGGGCGTTTCAGCAAAAATCCAACAAATTAATTTTATTGGTAATGAAGTCTTCTCTGACGATGAACTCAAGTCTAACTTCAAGTTGCGTGCTGATGTGCCTTGGTGGAATTTCCTTGCCAACGAACAGTATCAGAAACAGGCGCTGGCAGGAGACTTGGAAAACCTGCGCTCATTTTACCTCAACCGCGGTTATCTGAAATTTCGTGTTGAGTCCGCCAATGTTTCTATCTCACCGGATAAAAAAGGCGTCTATATCACCCTGAATATTGATGAGGGCGAACCTTACACGGTGGCAGATGTCAGCTTCCGAGGCGGTAAAGACAGTGCTGAATTTGTCGCGCTGGTGCCTTTCGAAGACGGTGAAACTTACAACGGTCAAAAAGTGACGCGCCTTGAAGATGAAATCAAGCGTAAACTGGGTGAACAAGGCTATGCCTATCCTCAGGTTTCCACTATTCCTGAGTTTGATGACGAAGCAAAGACCGTTGCTCTTAACGTGAATGTAGAGCCGGGTAAGCGTATTTATGTTCGCAACATCAAGTTCTCTGGCAACCAAATCACCAAAGACGAAGTGCTGCGCCGTGAAATGCGACAGATGGAAGGCTCTTGGCTGAACTCTAAATCTGTTGAGACCAGTAAAGATCGTCTGAATCGTCTGGGCTTTTTCGAAACCGTTGATGTTCGTACTTCCCGTGTGCCGGGAACGGATGATCAGGTAGACGTTGAATATGTGGTTAAGGAGACCAACTCCGGCAGCGTGAACTTTGGTATCGGTTACGGTACCGAGTCAGGGATCAGCTTCCAGGCAGGTCTTCAGCAGGATAACTTTGCGGGTACAGGTAACCGCTTTGGTGTCAATGCGATGATCAATGACTACCAAAAGAACCTGACGCTGGATTATCGTGACCCTTACTTTACCTTGGATGGTATTAGCCTTGGTGGCCGCATTTTCTTCAACGAGTTTGAAGCCTCCGATGCAAACATTGTCGACTATACCGACAAGAGCTACGGTACCAGCCTGACCTGGGGTTTCCCATTCGACGAAATTAACTATTTCGACTTCTCTGTGGGTTACACTCACCGCCAGATCGAAAATCTGGGCGGTTATTACCAGATTCAAAAGTTCCTCGATTCGATGGGCGACAGCGTGACTGATGATGGTGGTCTCGTGGTCGATGACTTTGATTGGTCGGTAAGCTGGACCCGAAACAACCTGAACCGCGGTTTCTTCCCAACAGCGGGTAATTACCAGCGTGCGTCATTCCGTATGACAGTGCCAGGCTCTGATGCCCAGTACTTCAAAGCGCAATATGATGTTCGCCAATATTTCCCACTCGATGAAGGACACAACTTCTCCTTCCTGATGAGAGGACGTTTGGGTTACGGCAACGGCTATGGCAGTAACGACGAGAATGATTACCTGCTTCCGTTTTATGAAAACTTCTATGCAGGTGGTTACTCAACGCTTCGTGGTTTCCGCTCGAATACAGCAGGCCCGAAAGCCGTTTATGACCAGGGGGCAGGCAACAACCCTGCGCTTGTAGGCAGTAACGATTCTGTCGGTGGTAATGCGATTGCATTGGCCAGTGCCGAACTGATTTTCCCGATGCCATTTGTTTCTGAAGAGGCGAGAAGTGCAATTCGAACCAGTGTGTTCGTGGATGCAGCTTCAGTATGGGATACCGAATACGACCTGAATGGTGCGCGTGTCATCAGTGGTCAGGAATACATTTACGACTATAGCGATCCATCGAACTACCGGGCATCGTATGGTGCAGCGATTCAATGGCGCTCCCCAATGGGACCGCTGGTTTTCTCGCTGGCTAAACCAATCAAAAAATACGAGGGTGATGACGAGGAATTCTTCACCTTTACCATTGGCCGTACGTTCTGATTTCAACATTAGGAGAAAAGTTTGAAACCTATTATCAAAGCGGCAGGCCTGAGCCTCGCCATTGTTACCGCTTCTTTTTACGCAACTGCGGCAGAAGCTGCACAGAAAATCGGTTACGTTGCGACTGGCCCGGTGTTGGCGCAAATGGCGAAGAAAAGTAATGTTAACGAACAGCTTCGTAAAGAGTTCAAAGATCGCATCGCCGAAGTGGATCGTCTGAGAGATCGCCTAGAAAAAGGTGTTGATAAGCTTCAGCGTAATGGCGAATTGATGAGCGAAGCAGAGCGCACCAAGCTTCAGCGTGAGCTGCAGGCTTTGGACGCAGATTTCAAATTGAAAGCGAAAAACCTTCAGGAAGACCAGCGTAAGCGTGGCGCGGAAGAAGAGCGTAAGCTTGTTGTTAAGCTACAGAAAACCATTGAAACAATTGCCAAGAAAGAAGGCTATGACATGGTCATCAATAGTCAGGCTGTGATGTATGCAAGCCCGAAAGACGACCTGTCAGAAAAAGTACTGAAAGCAGTGAAATAAGTAAGGTAGAAAATGGCTTCTATTACGCTCGCTGAATTAGCGGAAAAACTGGGTGCAGAACTGCACGGTGATGGCAGTGTGCAAATCAGTGCCATTGCGGGTATGGATAAAGCTGGCGAAGGAGAGATCACCTTCCTTTCCAGCAGCAAATACCGCAAACACCTTGCCGAGTGTCAGGCAAGTGCTGTGATGGTCAAGGAAGCCGACCTGTCATACTGCACCGGAAATGCGCTAGTGTTGAAAGACCCGTATCTGGGATATGCATTAACCGCACAATTGCTGGACACCACACCTGCCTGTGCGGTTGATATTGCCCCAAGTGCCTATGTTTCACCGACAGCGAAACTGGGGAATGGCGTCGCCGTTGGCCATAACGCTGTGGTAGAAGACGGCGTAGAGCTCGGCGACAACGTGCAAGTCGGTGCTGGCTGCTTCGTGGGTAAAGATACCAAGTTAGGTGCTAATACCCGTCTCTGGGCAAACGTGACGGTTTACCATAATGTGGTGATAGGTGAGTCTTGCCTTGTGCAGTCGGGTACGGTTATCGGTTCTGATGGCTTCGGTTACGCAAACGACAAAGGCCGCTGGGTGAAAATTCCTCAAGTGGGTCGCGTCGTCATTGGCGATCGCGTTGAGATTGGTGCTTGTACCACCATCGACCGTGGCGCGATTGAGGATACCGTGATTGCTGATGGTGTGATTATCGACAACCAGTGTCAGATCGCTCATAATGTTTCGATCGGTGAAAATACCGCCGTTGCAGGGGCAACCACAATGGCTGGTAGCCTTAAGATCGGTAAGCACTGCATTATTGGTGGTGCGACCGTCATTAACGGCCATATGGAAATTACAGATGGTGTCACGATCACTGGTATGGCGATGGTGATGCGACCTATCACTGAACCGGGCATGTATTCTTCGGGTATTCCACTTCAGACCAACAGAGAGTGGCGCAAGACCGCTGCACGAGTGCTGAAAATCGAAGACATGCATAAACGATTGAAAGCCGTTGAAAAACAGCTAGAAGACAGCGAGTAATAGCCGTCCGCGATGGCCTGCTCTGGTGGTTCATTTCGATAAATTGTCGGAACGAACCTGCAGTGTGGGCCATTTGTGTTATCAGCCAATTCAACGACATATAATAAGTATTTCATACAGGAATAAAACTTTGAGTCGCGAAAATAAAATCCTGACAGTTAACGAAATTAAAGAACTGCTGCCACACCGCTATCCATTTCTGCTGATTGACCGTGTTACTGATTTCGAAGAAGGCAAATACCTTCACGCGATCAAAAATGTCTCTGTGAATGAACCACAGTTCACGGGTCATTTCCCTCAGCTGCCTGTATTTCCGGGTGTATTGATCCTCGAAGCGATGGCGCAGGCGACCGGCCTTCTGGCATTTAAGACCTTCGGTCAGCCAAAAGAGAATGAACTGTATTACTTTGCCAGTATCGATAACGCAAAATTCCGCGCGCCGGTAACCCCTGGTGACCAGATGGTTCTGGAAGTGGAATTCCTGAAAGAGCGTCGCGGTATTGCTGCGTTCACAGGCGTTGCTAAAGTTGATGGTAAGGTTGTTTGCTCAGCTGAGCTGAAGTGTGCCAGAAGAGAGTTTTAATCGTGATTCATGAAACCGCACAAATCCACCCAACGGCTGTTGTGGAAGAAGGCGTAATCCTTGGCGCAAACGTCAAGATTGGTGCTTTTTCTTTCATCGGCACCGGTGTGGAAATCGGTGAAGGCACCGAAGTCAAAACACATGTTGTGATCAAAGGGCCAACAAAAATTGGCTGTGATAACAAAATCTATCAATTCGCTTCTATTGGCGAAGAGTGTCAGGACCTCAAGTACGCGGGTGAGCCTACCACGTTGATCATCGGTGATCGCAATACCATCCGTGAAAGCGTGACCATGCACCGTGGCACTATTCAGGATGAAGGCACCACGAAAGTGGGCAGCGACAATCTGTTCATGATCAATGCTCATGTTGCACATGATTGTGTGATTGGCGATCGCTGTATCTTTGCGAACAATGCAACGCTGGCTGGCCACGTAACAGTAGGTGATTATGCGATTGTTGGCGGCATGACCGCGATTCACCAATTCTGCACTATCGGCAGCCATTGCATGCTGGGCGGTGGTTCGATTGTGGTTCAGGATGTTCCTCCTTATGTGATGGCTCAGGGTAACCACTGCGCACCATTCGGTATCAATGTTGAAGGCCTGAAGCGCCGTGGCTTTGAAAAGAGTGCGATTAAAGCAATCCGCGCTGTTTACAAAGAGCTTTATCGCTCGGGTAAAACATTGGAAGAAGCCAAGAAGCAGATCCTTGAAATGTCGAAAGACGAGCAGGCTTTGCAGCTGTTTGTTGAGTTTTTCGAGAACTCAAGCCGAGGCATTATTCGCTAATGGCTAAGCCACTTCGAATTGGAATTGTCGCCGGGGAAATCTCCGGCGATATTTTAGGTGCCGGTTTTATCAAGGCAATCAAAGCCAAATATCCAGACGCGGAATTTGTGGGCATTGGTGGCCCTCGCATGAAGGCATTGGGCTGCGAAACACTGTTCGACATGGAAGAGTTGGCCGTGATGGGCATTGTTGAAGTGCTCGGCCGCTTATCGCGCTTGCTAAAAGTGAAGCGCGAACTTGTCGACTATTTTACAGCGAATCCGCCTGATGTGTTTGTCGGTATCGACGCGCCAGATTTCAATCTGAGGCTCGAAAAAGACCTCAAAGACAATGGCATCAAAACCGTTCACTACGTCAGCCCGAGTGTATGGGCGTGGCGTCAGAAGCGCATTTTCAAAATTGCCGCAGCCACAGATTTAGTCTTGGCACTTCTGCCTTTCGAAAAAGCCTTTTACGACAAGTTTGACGTTCCCTGTGCATTCGTCGGTCACACCATGGCAGATGACATCCCGATGGTGAGTGACAAAGCAGCAGCGAAAACCCTGTTGGGTTTAAACCAGGACAAGCGCTATCTAGCGGTTTTACCGGGTAGCCGTGGTGGTGAAATGAAGTTGCTGGCACCAACCTTCATCAAAACCTGCAAATTGCTTAAAGCAAAATATCCGGAAATTGGCTTTGCCGTTGCGCTGGTGAATGAAAAACGCCGGGTCCAATTTGAAGAAGCATGGCAACAAACGGCACCAGAACTGGATTTTGTGCTGGTGGATGACACCGCGCGCAACGTGATTACCGCTTCTGATGCGGTGCTGCTGGCCTCTGGCACGGTCGCGCTTGAGTGCATGCTGGTCAAACGTCCTATGGTGGTGGGTTATGAAGTGAATGCGATCACTGCCTGGATAGCCAAGCGTATGGTTAAGACTGAGTTCGTTTCTCTGCCGAATATCCTCGCAGGTCGTGAACTGGTCCCAGAACGTCTTCAGGAGGCCTGCACGCCAGAAACCTTGGCGAATGATGTTTCCCGTTTTCTCGACAGTGACAACACCGCTTTGATGGCGGAATTCACCCGCTTGCATGAAATTATCCGCTGCGATGCTGACAAAACATCCGCTGATGCAGTGCTGAATCTAATAGGACGTTAGTCAATGGACTTCGAACCTTTTGTATATCCTGACGCTAGGCTTATCGCTGGTGTTGATGAAGTCGGACGGGGCCCTTTGGTGGGTGCGGTGGTAACGGCTGCTGTTATTCTAGATCCCAATAAGCCAATTGAAGGGCTGACCGACTCCAAAAAACTGACTGACAAAAAACGCGCAGTGCTCTTTGAGGAAATCAAAGAAAAAGCACTGGCTTGGTCATTAGGCCGTGCTGAGCCGGAAGAGATTGATGAAATCAATATTCTTTCTGCCACCATGCTGGCTATGGAGCGAGCAGTGGCTGGCTTAAACATCAAGCCGGACTTTGTCTTGATTGATGGCAACCGTGTGCCGAAGGGACTCAATATCCCTGCAGAGGCGGTCGTTAAAGGTGATTTGCGCGTGGCGGAAATCAGTGCAGCTTCCATTCTGGCCAAGGTTGTTCGAGACCGGGAAATGGAAGAGTTGGATGCGCAATACCCGCAATACGGCTTTGCCAAGCACAAAGGTTATCCAACCAAGGCGCATTTTGAAGCGCTTGCTGAACATGGTGCTATCCCCGAGCACCGAAAGAGCTTTAAACCTGTTAAGAACGCGCTCGGCATTGCATAATGTTTCGGGAGGGATTATCTCATTCCTCCCACATTCACAACAATAAATCAGTAACGTAAGAGTACTATGTCAGACCCACGCTTTATTCACCTTCGTGTTCACAGTGATTTTTCTATGGTCGATGGCCTCGGCAAGGTGCCGCCATTGGTCAAGAAAGTGGCCGAGCTAGGCATGCCGGCGATGGCATTGACGGACTTTACCAACCTATGTGGCTTGGTGAAGTTCTACAACACAGCGCAGAGTACGGGTGTGAAGCCGATTATCGGCGCTGACTTTAAAATGCAGACGGACGCTTTTGGTGAAGATCTCTGCCAAATTACCGTACTGGCTGCCAACAACATCGGTTATAAAAACCTTACGTTACTGATTTCAAAAGCCTACCTTCGTGGTCATATCCAGCATCAACCTGTTATCGATCAGGATTGGTTGGTTGAGTTGAAAGAAGGCCTTATCATCCTTTCGGGTGGACGTCGGGGCGATCTGGGCAAAGCCCTACTCAAAGGTAACGCAGGTCTGGCTAATCAGTGCGCAGCCTTCTATCAAACTCATTTCCCTGATGCGTATTACATCGAATTAATGCGAACAGGGCGCCCGGATGAAGAGGCTTACCTTCACTTTGCGCTCGACTTTGCGGCCGAACATGATCTTCCCGTTGTTGCGACCAATGAGGTGTGCTTTCTGACTGCGGATTTGTTTGATGCCCATGAAATCCGCGTCGCGATCCATGATGGCTACACACTAGAAGATCCCCGCCGCCCGAAAAACTACAGTCCTCAGCAGCATCTTCGCTCAGAAGAAGAAATGTGTGAGCTGTTCCATGACATTCCTGAGGCGTTGGCAAACACAGTAGAAATTGCCAAACGCTGTAACGTCACTGTTCGCCTCAACGAATACTTCCTGCCCGCCTTCCCGACTGAAGGCATGGAAGAAACCGAATTTTTGGTGATGAAGTCGCGGGAAGGTTTGGAAGAACGTCTGGAATTCCTGTTCCCGGATGAAGAAGAGCGCCTGAAGCGTCGACCTGAATACGATGAGCGTCTTGAAGTCGAACTGGAAGTGATCAACAACATGGGTTTCCCCGGTTACTTTCTCATCGTTATGGAGTTCATCCAGTGGTCGAAAGACAACGCGATTCCTGTGGGGCCAGGCCGTGGTTCCGGTGCAGGTTCACTGGTGGCCTATGCGCTTAAAATCACCGACCTTGATCCACTGGAATACGATCTGCTGTTCGAACGATTCCTGAACCCTGAACGTGTCTCCATGCCCGACTTTGACGTCGACTTCTGTATGGACAAACGCGATCAGGTAATTGATCACGTCGCCGAAATGTATGGGCGTGATGCGGTATCCCAGATCATTACCTTCGGTACCATGGCTGCCAAAGCGGTAATCCGTGATGTGGGGCGTGTACTTGGTCACCCTTATGGTTTTGTTGACCGTATCTCTAAGCTGGTACCGCCCGATCCTGGGATGACATTGGAAAAAGCTTTTGTGGCAGAGCCACAGCTGGGTGAAATCTATGAAGCGGATGAAGAAGTCCGCGAGCTTATCGACACCTGCCGCATTCTGGAAGGCTGTACACGAAACGCCGGTAAGCACGCGGGTGGTGTTGTTATCTCGCCAACCACCATTACCGATTTTGCTCCTATCTATGCTGATGCAGAAGGTCACTTCCCGGTAACCCAGTTCGATAAGAATGACGTAGAAACCGCGGGCCTCGTAAAGTTTGACTTCTTGGGTCTGCGCACCCTGACCATCATCGACTGGGCTTTGGGACTGATTAATCCGCGCCTAGAGCGCAGCGGACAAGAGCCTGTACGCATCGAGTCTATCCCGCTCGAAGATGCTGCTTCATTCCGCGTATTGCAGAACTCAGAAACCACGGCGGTATTCCAGCTCGAATCACGGGGTATGAAAGAGCTGATTAAGCGTCTTCAACCTGACTGCTTCGAAGATATCATCGCACTGGTAGCTCTTTTCCGTCCCGGTCCATTGCAATCAGGCATGGTAGATAACTTTATCGACCGTAAGCATGGACGAGAAGAGATCTCTTACCCTGATGCGACTTGGCAGCATGAGTCACTGAAAGAAATTCTGGATCCAACCTACGGCATCATTCTTTACCAAGAGCAGGTGATGCAGATTGCTCAGGTGCTGTCTGGCTATACCCTGGGTGGTGCAGACATGCTTCGCCGTGCAATGGGTAAGAAAAAGCCAGAAGAAATGGCGAAGCAGCGCGCGACGTTTGAAAGCGGTGCAATTGCCAACGGTGTTGACGGCGAACTGTCGATGAAGATCTTCGACCTGGTGGAGAAATTCGCGGGTTACGGCTTCAACAAATCGCACTCTGCAGCCTACGCGCTGGTTTCCTATCAAACACTTTGGCTGAAAACACACTATCCGGCTGAGTTCATGGCAGCGGTAATGACCGCGGATATGGATAACACCGACAAGATTGTTGGTCTGGTTGAAGAGTGTCGCCGTATGAAACTCACCATGCTGCCACCGGATGTTAATGCGGGTCTATACCGCTTTAACGTCAACGAAAAAGGCGAGATTGTTTACGGTATCGGTGCAATCAAAGGTGTGGGTGAAGCGCCAATCGAAAACATCATCAAAGCCCGTCAAGAAGGCGGTTACTTCCGCGATCTGTTTGACTTCTGCGCCCGCATAGACACCAAGAAAGTGAACAAGCGCGTGATTGAAAAACTGATTCAGTCAGGCGCAATGGACAGATTAGGCCCTCACCGAGCAGCTATGACGGCTTCTTTGGATGATGCACTGAAATCAGCAAGCCAACACCACCAGGCAGAAGCGTTTGGTCAAACTGACATGTTCGGTGTACTCACGGATGCACCGGAAGAGGTGGAGCACAAATACGCGAAAGTCCCGCCCTGGCCTGACAAAGTCTGGTTGGAAGGTGAGCGCGAAACGCTAGGGCTTTACTTAACAGGACACCCGATCAACAGCTATGTGAAGGAGCTGAAGCATTACATTACTTGGCGCCTTGAAGATGCCCACGCCACCAAACGCGATGTGGTATCAACGGTGGCTGGCCTTGTGATCGCCGCACGTGTGATGACCACTAAGCGAGGCACCCGTATCGGTATTCTGACTTTGGATGATCGTTCAGGCCGGATGGAAGTGATGCTGTTCTCAGATGCGCTAGAAAAGTATCTGGATCTCATAGAAAAAGACAGAATTTTGGTGGTATCAGGACAGGTCAGCTTTGATGACTTCAACGGTGGCCTTAAAATGTCGGCACGAGAAGTGCTTGATATATCCCAAGCGCGTGAAAAGTACCTGCGCGGACTTGCTATCTCAGTGACCGACAGGCAAATTGATAACAAATTTTTTGAACGATTCAGTGAGATATTGGAACCGCACCGTGCGGGAACGGTTCCGGTCAACCTTTACTACCAGCGTGACGATGCTCGCGCCAAGTTGGTCTTAGGTACAGAGTGGCGTATTACGCCAGACGACAAACTGATCGATGATTTAAAAACGCTGCTCGGCGATAAACAGGTCGAGCTGGAATTTGATTGATACTTCGGCCCTGCCAGGAATGTGCGGGGCTATGTTATTACTTAACAGGATTCTTTCTCTATGAGTCTTAATTTCCTTGAATTTGAACAGCCAATCGCGGAATTGGAAGCAAAAATCGAAGCCTTGCGTGTAGTGTCCAAGCGTGGCGACGAAGCTGAGGCTGTCAACCTGGACAAAGAAATCGAGCAATTGGAGACCAAAAGCACTGAGCTGACGAAGAAAATCTTCAGCGATCTGGGTGCTTGGCAGGTTGCGCAGCTGGCACGTCATCCACGTCGTCCATATACTCTGGACTACGCGGATCTGATCTTCACTGAATTTGAAGAGCTGGCAGGCGATCGCGCATATGCAGATGACAAAGCAATTGTTGGTGGTATGGCGCGTATTGATGGCCGTCCAGTGATGATTATCGGCCATCAAAAAGGCCGTGAAACCCGCGAAAAAGTGATTCGTAACTTCGGTATGCCAAAGCCGGAAGGTTACCGCAAAGCGCTGCGCCTGATGAAAATGGCAGAGCGTTTCAAGATGCCTATCATTACCTTCATTGACACCGCAGGGGCATATCCTGGCGTTGGTGCTGAAGAACGTGGCCAGTCAGAAGCGATTGCACGCAACCTGAAAGAGATGGCTGGCCTGACGGTGCCGGTTATCGTTAACGTGGTTGGTGAAGGTGGCTCGGGTGGTGCACTGGCGATTGGTGTGGGCGATTACGTGAACATGCTGCAGTACTCCACTTACTCGGTGATTTCGCCGGAAGGTTGTGCATCTATCCTGTGGCGTGATTCAGACAAAGCCCCACAAGCCGCTGAAGCAATGGGCATGACTGCACCTCGTCTGAAAGAGCTGGGTCTTATCGACAACATCATCGAAGAGCCGATGGGCGGTGCACACCGTGATTTCGCTAAAACCGCAGAAAGCATCAAAGCACTGCTGGTGGGCCAGTTGGAAGAACTGGCACAGTTAGATGCAGATAATTTACGCGAGCGTCGTTATCAGCGTCTACTGAGCTACGGTTACTGTTAAGCAAACCGATTGATTTAAAAAGGGCCAAATGGCCCTTTTTTCGTATCTGATGCTATGATTCGAAAAAATCGTCTTTCTCGAAGTGTCTATGCTGTTCTCCCTGTTTGAAAATGTCCTCGATAGATACACGCCAGTACCCCGCCAGATCGTGCTGGCTTTCAGTGGCGGCGTGGATTCACGCGTCATGCTCGATTTGCTCGCCACTTATCGGGACATTCATCCCCAGCACGCCTATTTGGTGGTTCATGTTCATCATGGTTTGAGCCTAAATGCAGATGATTGGATGGCACAATGTGAGCGTTGGGCCAGTGACGCTGACTTTGCGTTTAAGGGAATTCGGGTGACCTTGAACCATCGAGGCGAAAGCCTTGAGAAAGCAGCCAGAGAGGCACGCTATCAGGCCATTTTGAACTCAGTAGATGACAATGCACTGGTATTGACCGGTCAGCATGCCGATGATCAGGCCGAAACCTTTTTACTGGCGCTTAAACGTGGTAGTGGCCCTGCGGGGTTGGCTGCTATGCCAGAAACCCGTCCAATGCAACATGCCGTGTTATGCCGTCCCTTACTTGAGGCAAACAGAAAAGCCATTGAGGAATATGCTGAATCTCAGGGGCTTATCTGGATAGAAGACGAAAGCAATCTGGATAGTCGGTTTGACCGTAATTTTATCAGACAAGAATGGCTCCCCATGGCTTCTGAGCGATGGCCGGGTTTAGTTAAAGCCATCAACCGTACAGCTCTGCATTGTGCTGAACAGGAAACCTTGCTTGATGAACTGTTGGTTCAATACGATGCTGAAGTGATGGGAACTGACGGCAGTTTGAACATCGGCAAGACAAAAGAATACTCTCCGATATTACAAAGTGCGTTGGTCAGGCGCTGGTTAAAGTATGTAGGAAGGCTCTCTTTGTCAAAAGCACAGCTTGAGCAAGTGTTTTCATCAGTGATAGAAGCTGGGCCTGACGCCAATCCAGTTCTCAAAGTGGCTCAAGGCGAAGTGCGGAGATATCAGGGGAAACTCTGGTTTGTTGCACCTTATCAGGATGTCTCAGACTGGACAGCGTCATTGGTGGTGAACAGAAAGATTTCATTGCCTGATAACCTTGGGGAACTGGAGATAGTGTCTGCGCCGAGCAATGACCGGGGTATCAGGATTCGTGCGCCCAGAAAGGATGAAGAAATAAGTGTTGGCTTTGACCCTGAAGGTTGGTTTGCCCGACCTGCCAGCAGGCAAGGGAAGCGGAAACTCAAAAAGCTTTTTCAGGAATATGGGGTACCGAGCTGGCTTCGTCGAAGAACGCCTATCTTGTTCTATGGAGAGACGATAGCTGCTGTCTGTGACCTGTTTGTTTGTGAGGACTATGTGGGCGATGAGTGTGAGCTTGTCTGGCACAAATGCCATACATTAAATGCGTGAATAGCTTTTACGTGCAACAATTTAACAAAACTGGAAAACAATAAAGCGAGGAAGCGATGAAACAACTGTTACCTTTAGGTCTGGCTGCCATGATGATGGCTGCGCCTTCATTTGCTGCAGGAGATGCAGAAGCCGGCAAAGCCAAAGCAGCGATTTGTGCAGCATGCCATGGAGCAAATGGTATTGCGATGATCCCAGGCTACCCAAATCTTGCGGGCCAGAATGAGCAATATCTGGTTTCTGCGTTGAAAGCCTACAAAAGCGGCGAACGTACTGGCGCACAGGCGATGATCATGAAGCCGCAGGCTGACATGTTGAGCGATGCTGACATGGCGAACTTGGCTGCATACTTTGCACAAATGAAATAGTCGCTATAACGAATGGAAGTGAAAACCACGGCACCCGCCGTGGTTTTTTTATACCAGCTCACTAGTCAAAACGGTAAAGAAGATATTTGCTAACACCCTGATCGCAATATTTTATTTTGCCTGATTGTTTTTTGCTCGATCAAACTTTCTGCTATTGCAGGAAAATTCAGGCTTTACTATTGTACTAGCTCACTGATACATTGTAAGAGGTTAAAACAATGGCAGCAGGACGCGAGCACTTTAGTTCCAGACTCGGTTTCGTTTTAGCAGCAGCCGGTGCTGCAGTGGGGCTGGGTAATATCTGGGGATTCCCAACACAAGCAGCAAGTAACGGTGGTGGTGCCTTTCTTTTAGTCTACCTTTTGATGATCCTCATCGTTGCCTACCCTATGCTGGTGGTTGAAATGGCGATTGGGCGTCATGGTCAGGCAAACCCGATCGACAGCATGAGAAAGCTGGGACGATCTTCGTTATCAAAAACGCTTGGGGATGGTGTAGGTCTTATCGGCCTGATGGTGCCTTGTCTGGTTTTGGCTTTTTATAGCATCGTCGGTGGCTGGCTAATTTCTTACTTGCTTGCCGCAGGTGCAGAGCTTATTGGGCTTCATGACGCTGCAATCTGGTTGAAGGGCTTCTCGGTTGAACGAAATCTTTTGGGCGCGGGTCTTTTCTATCTGCTGACTATCTTGATTGTTCAGGCTGGTGTGAAAGAAGGTATCGAGAAATGGTCAACACGCCTGATGCCAGCACTTTTCATTCTGTTCGCTGTGCTTTTCATTTATGTGATGACATTGCCAGGGGCGACTGAAGGTTTGGCACACTACCTCATCCCTGATTTTTCCAAAGTGATGGATAGCGATCTTATTCTGGCCGCGATGGGGCAAGGCTTCTTTTCTCTGACCATTGGCGGCTGTTCCATGTTGATTTACGGTTCGTACCTTAGCCGCAAAGAGAACCTGCCAAAAATGGCGCTGAATGTCACACTGGTGGATACCGCCGTGGCGGTGATTGCTGGTCTGGTTATCCTGCCTGCTATGTTTGCAGCTATGCGTCAGGGCGTAGAGATCTATGATGCCAACGGTGCACTGCTGAGCTCTTCGACACTGGTGTTTGATGTGCTGCCGATGCTGTTTCAAGGGCTTGGTGTCGTCGGGACATTGGTTGCCTTTGTCTTCTTCTTACTGATGACGATTGCGGCGCTAACCTCCTCAATCTCTATGCTTGAATGTCCTGTTGCGCTAATGAGTGAACGCCTTGGTACTCAACGCTCAACTGCCAGCTGGTTGTTGGGTGGTGTTATCGCTGCTTTCAGCGCGGTGATAGTGTTTAACTTTGGCGAGCTGTTTGGTCTGGTTGCGGCGATCGCGACACAATACTTCCAGCCAATAGCGGCACTGTTGTTCTGTCTGTATGGCGGTTGGGTGTGGAAGCGTGCCCAGAAGCTCAAGGAGCTTCGTCAGGGCTATGACGATATCGAGCTAGGTCTGTTCTGGAAAGTTTGGCCTTTGTACGTGAAGTTTGTCTGTCCAGTTCTGGTTATTGCTGTGATTTGGATGTCATTGGTTTAATACCAATCGTAGTAAATATCTGCTCATCCTAGCTTGTTAAAATGATCGATAACTGCGTTGAAAAATTTGAT
>NZ_LASY01000129.1:0-7560 GCF_000973155.1 Grimontia sp. AD028
TTGGCTCGATGAAATACTGTTGTGTTCTAACCCCTCTCTACAAAGTAAAGAAAGAGCAGAACGAATTGACTGTGCTCTTATTGGTTTTCACTTTTGAAAAAGTGAAATCAAAACAGCTCAAGGCTGTACCAACTTGATTTGGTCACTCAGTAAACATCGATAAATCTTTTGTCTATCAACTACGAGTGCCCACACAGATTGCATAGGTCAAATTGTTAAAGAACGTGCTCAGCCTTGCTGAGCGGAGTGAGATTTAAACTCAACTCTTTTTTCGAGTCAAGCACTTTTGCTTTCCTCGTGTTAGCTGCGAACTTTGCCGTGCCAACGAGGAGCGCATTATAGGGAGAGATTTCTTGTTGGCAATACCTTTCTTATGAAAAAGTGGCTTTTTTTCTAAAAAAACGCTCAGACGCTCAAAAGACAACCAAAGAGACAAAAAAGCAGCCAATTTTGGCTGCTTTTTCTGTTTTATTTAATCCGATTTTAATCTCAGATATCACTTTTTCAGGTATTCAGGCACATCAGCAATACTATCAAGTACCGCTGTTGCCAGCTTTTCACCTTCTTCTGATACTGTCTTTCCAGTGCGAACCAGAATCTTGGTTGAAATACCTGCCGCTCCTGCCGCACGCATGTCGTCCGCCTTGTCCCCAATCATGACAGAGTTTTCCATATCGATCTTGAGGAAGTCTCGCGCAGAGAAAAACATACCGGGTTTCGGTTTACGGCAATCACAATCTTGCTTGTATTTGTCATCACCATATTCAGGGTGGTGCGGGCAGTAGTAGATACCGTCAAAGTCCACACCTTTGTCAGCGAAGTTCCAATCCATCCATTCAGTCAGGTTGAGAAATTCATCTTCCGTATAGTAGCCACGAGCGATACCAGACTGATTGGTCACCAGCACAAGGAGATAGCCCATTTCTTTCAATGCTCGGCAAGCATCGAAAACGCCATCTATATATTCAAAGTCATCTGTTGTACTGACATAACCGTGATCAACGTTGATCACACCATCTCTATCGACAAAAACCGCTGGTCTAGCCAAAGCGCTACCCTCTATACACTATTACGCTGCGATTATGACACGCATTGCCAACGCAAGCATCCACGATTGTTAGGCCACCTTGACGAGTATGGTAAAGTTCCACCGATAGCCTAATGAGTAAAACCAACATGAAATATTCCCTGACGCCCGTCGGTCATATTGAATCTCCTTATAAAGAGAAATTCGCCGTCCCCCGTCAACCAGGACTTGCGCCAAGTGCTTTGGCATCTGTCGTTTTAGAAGGCGAAGCATGCAATGAAGACACAGTGCGTGGTATTGAACAATTCTCGCACCTTTGGATTCTTTTCTTGTTTGACCAAAACCTCGAGCAAGGTTGGACACCAACAGTCCGCCCTCCCCGCTTGGGTGGCAATGAGCGTATTGGCGTATTTGCCAGCCGCGCAACCTTCAGACCGAACGGTATCGGTATGTCGGTCGTGCCTTTGAAAGGGGTTCGTAAAGAAGGTGGCAAAATAATCATTGATATTGGGAGTTGCGATCTTGTTGATGGTACGCCAGTAATCGACATCAAGCCTTATATCCCTTATTCGGATTCCATAGAAGAAGCTGCGGGTGGATATGCTGCAGAAGCGCCTCAAACACTCGATATCCAGTTTGACGCTCAACCTTTAGCATTTTTAGCCAAAGATAAAGGCGGCCAAAATAAGCAGCAGGTGATTGGTGAAGTACTCGCACAGGATCCACGCCCAGCCTATAAAAAAGGAAAAACCGATACCAAGGAGTATGCGGTCCACCTCTTTGACCTAAATGTGAAGTTTACCGTCGCTGAACCTGTAATCACCGTGACAGCAATAGAAGCCTTTGGCGAATAGGGTTCTCGCTGTTAATATGACGCCCTTATACCCTCCATACTGTAATTAGATAAACGGATAGCTTAGATGCGTACCAGTAAATACCTTCTTTCTACTTTGAAGGAAACGCCAAACGACGCAGAAGTGATCAGCCACCAGCTGATGCTGCGTGCCGGTATGATCCGCAAACTGGCTTCAGGTCTGTACACCTGGCTGCCAACCGGTTTGCGCGTACTGCAAAAGGTTGAAAACATCGTTCGTCAGGAAATCAACAACGCAGGTGCGATTGAAACTCTGATGCCCGTAGTTCAGCCGTTTGAGCTATGGGAAGAGACAGGCCGCTCTGAAAAGATGGGTCCTGAACTACTTCGCTTCACTGACCGCCACGAGCGTCCGTTTGTTCTGAGCCCGACGGCAGAAGAAGTGATCACTTCTCTTGTTCGCAACGAAGTGAACTCATACAAGCAACTGCCTCTGAACCTGTATCAGATCCAGACTAAATTCCGTGATGAAGTACGTCCACGTTTCGGTGTGATGCGCGCACGTGAATTCTCAATGATGGACGCGTACAGCTTCGACATCGACAAAGAAGGCTTGCAAAAGTCATACGAAGCGATGCACGTTGCTTACTGTGCGGCATTTGACCGTATGGGTCTGGATTACCGTCCAGTGCTGGCTGACACAGGTGCTATTGGTGGTTCTGCTTCACACGAATTCCACGTTCTGGCAAACAGCGGTGAAGATACCATCGCATTCTCTACTGAGTCTGATTACGCTGCGAATGTTGAAATGGCAGAAGCCGTTGCACCTGCAGGTGAACGCGCTGCACCAACTCAGGAAATGACGCTGGTAGATACACCTGATGCGAAAACCATCGCTCAGCTTGTGGAGCAGTTTGACCTGCCAATCGAGAAAACCGTTAAGACACTGTTCGTGAAAGCGTCTGACGCTGTTGATGCTGATCTGGTTGCGCTGCTGGTTCGTGGCGACCACGAACTTAACGAAATCAAAGCTGAGAAGCTTCCACAAGTTGAGATGCCGCTACAATTCGCGACCGAAGAAGAAATTCGTGCGCTTGTAAATGCAGGCCCTGGCTCACTGGGTCCAGTTAACCTGACCGTTCCTTTCATTGTTGACCGCAGTGTTGCAGCAATGAGTGATTTCGGCGCAGGTGCGAACATCGACGACAAACACTACTTCGGCATTAACTGGGGTCGTGACGTTGAGCTGGGTGAAGTGGCTGATATCCGTAACGTGGTTGAAGGTGACCCAAGCCCATGTGGTCAAGGCACTATCCTTCTGAAGCGTGGCATCGAAGTGGGTCACATCTTCCAGTTAGGTACTAACTACTCTGAGAAGATGAACTGCGGCGTACTGGGTGCTGACGGTAAGAACACCATTCTGGAAATGGGTTGTTACGGCATCGGCGTTTCACGTGTTGTGGCCGCGGCCATTGAGCAGAACCACGACGAAAACGGCATCATCTGGCCAGATGCGATTGCACCGTTTACCGTTGCTATTGTTCCAATGAACATGCACAAATCTGAGCGCGTTAAAGAAGCAGCAGAAAAACTGTACGCTGATCTGACCGCAGCGGGCGTTGAAGTTCTGTTCGATGACCGTAAAGAACGCCCAGGTGTGATGTTCTCTGACATGGAACTAACGGGTGTGCCACACACTATCATCATCGGTGAGCGCAGCATGGACAGCGGCGTGTTTGAATACAAGCACCGTCGTGACGGCGAAAAAGTGCCGGTTGAAATGGAAAACATGGTTGAGTTCGTGAAAGCGAAACTGGCTTAATTCCGCTAACTGAATTGAAAGCGCCTCCTATTGGAGGCGCTTTTTCTATACGCAATTATCAAAGAATGTAACGAGGTTCCGTCCCCGCTCTTTTGATTGGTATAGCGCCTTGTCCGCATGGCTGAAATAATCTTCAACCCGCTCCACTTTCTCTCCCGGAATAACAAAGGTCGCCCCAAAGCTCATGGTGACAGAAATAAATTGTCCTTGATACTCAAAGCTATGCGCTTCAATAGCCTGCCGTATCCTTTCCAGTACTTTATGGGCTCGCCCCGCATCTTTAACACTGAAAAGTAACAGGAACTCCTCCCCTCCAATACGACCCACCCTGTCATAGGGGCGTAATTGGCGACTAAAAATCTCGCCTAATTGACGTAAAATCGCATCCCCTGCGGGATGACCATGCTCGTCATTAATGCGCTTAAACCAGTCAATGTCACACACCGCAAAACAAAGCCGGCTATCCGTTCGCATCGCCCGTGAGAAATCCTCATGCACACGCTCGAACAATGCGCGCCGGTTTAAAAGCCCGGTGAGCTCATCAAAGCTCGCAAGGTGGTCAAGACGGGTCATAGCATCCACGAGTCTCGCTTGTAACTCGAGCGTTCTGCGTCCAACTTCGATTCGGGCTTTCAGCACCTGAGTATTGAAAGGCTTGGTTACGAAGTCATTCGCGCCTTGATTTAGACCTTCAGCGATATGCTCTGCCGTGTCTCTTGCGGTACAAATAATGATGTAAGGTGGATTTGACGTGTCTATCTGACGAATTTTCTGACAGAGTTCAATGCCACTATAGCCTGGCATTTCCCAATCAAGCAGCAATAAAGAAGGCGGCTCTGGCTGCATAATGTGCTCAAGTGCTTCAACACCGTCATGCGCGACGATAACCTCAACACCCCACTTTCGAAGTAATACTTCTACCAGCTTGGCCGAAGCCTTGTCATCATCAGCAATAAGGACGCGAACAGAAAATGCCATCTCATACTCTTTATGAATATTGTTGAATTGAAATATACCATCTGTCGTTCTCTTACTAAGAAGCGATGACAAAACCATCAGTGTCTTTTAGCTCTAGATCACAATCGGTCGGTAACGTCAGGTAAATCAAAGAGATCAAAACGTCATAAGCACGGCTTCTGGTTCATACTTAAATAACGAGATATCAAGCAGGTAACGATTATGGCGTCCAGCGCGCACTCCAATACTCCACGCAAAACCACCGCCCTTTTACTCACGGGTGGCGGTGCGCGCGCGGCGTATCAGATTGGCGTGTTGAAGGCGATCGCTGAATGGTATCCAAGGGTGCATCACAGCCCCTTTACCATTTACTGTGGTACGTCTGCTGGTGCGTTGAATGCCACCTCTCTTGCCTGCCATACGTCATGTTTCCGACTTGGCGTCAAAAAACTGTCTTGGCTTTGGGCCAACCTGACAACCAAGGATGTCTTCCAAAGCTCCTTTTCTGGCATGTTTCATCATATCGGCAGACAAGGCTTCGCCCGCATGCAAGCTAAGTATCACTGCGCGCCTCCCTTTGGCCTTCTCGATAATCGGCCACTGCGCGGACTGCTTAATAATGTATTAAATTACAGCAAGATAGAGCATCAAATCCTTGCAGGGAATTTACGAGGGCTAGCCATTACTGCCTCAAACTACCAGACCAGTAAATCTGTGACCTTCTATCAAGGACAATCTTGCATTGAACCTTGGGCTCGCTCCCGCGCTATTGGTATTCCTTGCCAGATAACGACTGAGCACTTGCTGGCGTCTTCTGCCATCCCTATCGTTTTCCCTGCTTCGCAAATCGGGCACAACTATTACGGTGATGGCTCAGTTCACCAAATCGCGCCGCTCCGACCTGCACTGAAAATGGGGGCTGATAAGGTTTTGATCATCGACTTGAACCCTAAACGTTCCCAAAAGAATCATGCCCTTGCACAAGCGCCAGGCTTGGCGAGTCTGGGTGGGCACTTAATGGATGCTATTTTTGCTGACACGCTTTCCGCTGACCTGGAACATTTAGAGCGCATGAATGCTCTGGTCGGCGCCATGGCAAAATCTAAAGCTGAAAAATTGGCACTGCGGCAAGTCGATGCCTTCCACCTTTCACCTTCTGAACCTTTTGAGCCTTTGGTTGAGCGCTACTATTGTCATATGCCTACTGCAGTTAGAGGTCTGATGAGAGTTCTAGGCATCAGTCCTGTTGAAGATGCGGCCATTACCAGTTATCTGCTGTTTGAGCCGAAATATATCAACCACTTAATTGACATGGGCTACCAAGACGCTCAGAATCGTCGATCCGATTTAGCAGCCTTTCTCTCTGACGAGTAATCCCTGCTCACTGAAGAAGCACAGAAGCACCACCAAAACTGGAACGCTTTTTGCTTTTGTTGTTTAAAGCATAAACAGTGATAGTTATAGGTTTCTGAAGCAATGTCGACGAGCACTCAACTGGAACAGATTAAAAAAGCGGCGATTCAATCTCGCCGTGTTCCGCTGGGTGCTGATCAGCGCTTAATGGTGTTGCAGAAGCTTCAGGGACGCCTGGAAATTGATCCCTTATTCGAAGTGTTCACCCGGGAACTGGAAAAGCAAATCGATATCACCCGCCTGATTTGGGAGCATGACGAAATCTCCCACATCGTCCGCCGAGGCGGAACCTCTGACTATCGACAAACCTTCTCACTCAAGTTCGCAAATAACTCTTTGGGTATGCTCCAATACAGCACACCTTATAAACTTGATGATGATGAAATAGCGCTTATTCATACCTACCACCGTCTGCTTGCAGGCCCTCTAAGCAACGCCATTGAATACAACCGTGTTCGTAACCTCGCACTGCTTGATAGCTTAACCGGATTAAACAACCGAACCAGTTTTGAGCAAGATCTTCGCCAGTCGATTGCAATGACAGAGCGAAATGATCACGGCCTTATCCTGATGATTTTCGATATGGATAACTTCAAGCAGGTCAACGACACATACGGCCATCTTGATGGTGATAAAGTGCTGCGCCGTTTCTCACTACTACTTAAAGAAGCCATTCGAGCCTCAGATCGTTGTTACCGTTTAGGCGGTGACGAATTCGCGGTTATCCTGACGCCGGCAACACGCGAATCCGCACAGTTGGTCAATGAGCGTTTGAAATCCCTTATCGCAAAAGATCCACTGCTGACTGCACACAATATTTCCAGCTCTGTGGGGTGCTCGGCTTATCGTCAGGGTGACAGTAATGTATCCATGTTTGAACGCGCTGACCGCGGTATGTACCGCAATAAACATAAACGCCGCTAAGCCACGTTTCATCATGCTTTCAGGCTCCATTGCGGAGCCTTTTTGCGTTATATTGGCAGCAGTTTTTTTCAAGGAGTGGCTATGAAAGTCTACGATTGTTGCGATTTGATCCGTCAGCGTTATTCAGAAATTGGCAGTGGCGAACAAGGTTATATTCCTAGCGCTATCGCATGTGCTGTTCGCGCATTGGACGCTGTGGCGTCTGATGAAACGATTCCCGAAGAAAAGCGTGAGCAAGCCGCTTTCGCCGCTGCTAACCTGCTGATCAGTGACCACGAGGACGCATAATGGATCTCAAGAACTTTGAAGGTATGGATACCATCATGCTGATGAGTATCGTGAACATGAAGTTACGAGACGATTTTTCTTCTTTGGAAGAGTTGGTGAAGTACTTCGATATTGATGCCGAAGCCCTGAAAGCAAAACTTGCGACTGCTGGTTTCGAGTACATGGCTGATCAAAACCAGTTCCGCTAATAGCATCAACACTCAATGGAAACGGAAGCGCGATGGCTTCCGTTTTTTATCCCTGCGTTTTACTCAACGCCTTTATACCAATCACAGTGAGTAGGTGATCAGAGATAGCGCAGGAAAAATGCTCGAG
>NZ_LASY01000013.1:0-6686 GCF_000973155.1 Grimontia sp. AD028
TCTCCCCATGTGAGAGTAGGGCATCGCCAGGCTTGAATTTCATCTAAATGAAGCAGTTATTGTAAGACTTCAGGCGGATAAGAATTGCTGATATAGCTCAGTTGGTAGAGCGCACCCTTGGTAAGGGTGAGGTCCCCAGTTCAAATCTGGGTATCAGCACCAGAATTTAAAATTTGTCTGGCGACCATAGCGCGATGGCACCACCTGATCCCATGCCGAACTCAGTAGTGAAACGTTGCAGCGCCGATGGTAGTGTGGGGTCTCCCCATGTGAGAGTAGGACATTGCCAGATGCCTCTTCAAACCCGTAGCGGAAACGCTGCGGGTTTTTTCATATCTGCCCTCTGATCAATCTCACAAATGTACTTGAACCCCTAAAGGGGATGTTATAGGGTTAATGGAATTCTAGACGTCTATACATCTTAACGAGGGAGTGATTTAAGATGCCGATTAAAATTCCTGATCAGTTACCGGCGGCCAGTACCCTGCGTCAGGAAAACATCTTCGTGATGTCGGAGACCCGCGCAGAAAGTCAGAACATCCGTCCTCTGAAAGTACTACTTCTCAATCTGATGCCTAAGAAGATTGAAACAGAAACGCAGTTTATGCGTTTGCTTTCCAATAGCCCCCTTCAGGTTGATGTTGAACTGCTGCGTATTGATGACAGACCGAGTAAGAACACTCCTACCGAGCACTTGGATACTTTCTACAGGCAGTTTCAAGGTATCCGTGAGCGCAATTTCGATGGATTGATCGTGACAGGCGCACCCTTGGGTCTGGTTCAGTTTGAAGACGTGATTTACTGGGAACATTTGCAGGACATCATGAGCTGGGCGAAAGACCACGTGACGTCGACGCTTTATGTGTGCTGGGCGGCGCAAGCGGGTCTGAAGCTGCTTTATGATTTGCCTAAGAAAACACGTAAGGAAAAGCTATCCGGCGTGTACTGGCATAAAACACATAAAGAGCACAGTAAAAACCCTATACTTCGTGGTTTTGATGACTCGTTCCTTGCACCACATTCCCGCTATGCGGACTTCTCTCCTGAGTTCTTGGCTGAGCATACCGATCTCGATATCCTCGCAACCTCCGCAACTGCCGGTACTTACCTAGCGGCAACCAAAGATAAACGAAATGTGTTTGTCACCGGGCACCCAGAGTATGACTCCCATACGCTGCATAACGAGTATGTGCGTGACGTAGGTGAAGGTATGGAACCTGCAGTACCATCTAATTACTATCCAGATGACGATCCAACACAAGAACCCTATGTAAGCTGGCGAAGCCATGGGCACATGCTTTTTGCAAACTGGCTTAACTACTGTGTTTACCAGCAAACGCCTTACGACCTCGATCATTTCTCAGAGTCAGCGTTTACCAAAGACGACGATGATGAGTAATAAAAAAGCCTGCGATTGCAGGCTTTTTTGGTTTTTGAGGTTTAGTCCTGAGTGACTTCTGTTCTTGGTTCGGTATTTTGATAACTGCTAGGTTTGATCTCCATATCCCGCTCAGCAACTTTGGATTTCTCAATCATCTTGGTGATGGTTGAGCCCTGAACCAGAATAGAGAAGACCACAACGGCATAAGTCATCACCAGAATGATTTCCCTTACATCAATATTCTTTTCTGGCAGCACCATATAACCGGCAGGAACAGCCATCGCCATTGCTATCGCAAGGCCTCCACGCAATCCTCCCCAGGTTAGAATTCTCACTGAGTAAGGGTTGTAGTCCCGGTAACGGTTAAAACCAACATAGCAAAGACGGACGCTGAGATAGCGCGATACCAGCACCAGCGGCACAGCGAATGCCATGATGATCCAGTCTTCCTTATGGAAGCTGAATGTCAGCATGCTTAGACCGATTAGCAGGAAGAGCACACCATTGAGGAATTCATCGACTAACTCCCAGAAATGGTCCAAGTGATCTTCACTTTCCTTTGAGAAGCCGATGTAGCGCGTCCAGTTACCAATCATGATACCAGCCACGACCATAGCGAGCGGCCCAGAAACGCCAATCAGGCTGGCAAACACATAGCCTGCTGTTGGTATGCCTAAGGTCAGTAATAACTCCATTGAGTGGTCATCGGTATGACAAATCAGGTAATGGAACAACAAGCCAAGTAAGAAGCCATACACGATGCCGCCAATCGCTTCATGCAGGAAGAGCTCAACGACGCCCATTACGGTTGGAGCTTCAGTGCCGAATGCGACAGTGAACAGGGTGATAAAAATCACCAGACCAAAACCATCATTGAAAAGGGACTCGCCCTCAATCTGCGTCGAGATACGCTTTGGCGCATTGAGCTTTTTAACGATGGCAAGAACAGCGATGGGGTCTGTGGGAGAAATCAGGGCACCAAACAGCAGGCAGTAGATAAAATCGAACGGAATGCCGATGAGCTGGAAGAAGAGCCAGGCGACACCACCGATAAAGAAGGTGGAAACCAACGTCGCTCCAAGTGCCAGCACCGTAATTTCCCATTTCTGATCTTTTAGGTTGGGTAGCTTTACTCCCAGGCCGCCAGCGAAAAGTAAGAAACCCAACACGCCCTTCAACAGGAAATCATCGAAGTGAATTTCATTGAGGGTCTCGGCAGCAAGGTCTTTTAAATCAAACCAATTGTTGTGTCCCGAGATAACGATCCCAAGTGAGAGGATAAGGGCACCGGCAGTGATAGCGATGGTTGTCTGCATTTGGCCAATTTTGCTGTTGATAAAAGCAATCAGCATGGCTGCCGCAGCGAGAAAGCAGAGTGTTGTGTAGACGGTCATTGATGACCCCGTGTAGGCTGAGATTATGATTCGGAAAGTTGTAACGAAATATAAATCCAAGCGGCGCAGAAAACTACAACAATTGTGTGTCAGCAGAGAGGTTAACGTTTGGCTGAGTTTAATTAGACGTCTAGATTTCCATTTGGTCTGTGATACTATGCGAATAGCGAGCAATATAAGAAGGATCTGCGGTTGTGAGTAGTAAGGAAACACTGGAAAAACTGTTAGCGGAACGCATTCTGATCATCGATGGTGGCATGGGCACCATGATTCAGGGCTATAAGCTTGAAGAAGATGACTACCGCGGTGAACGTTTTGCCGATTGGCACTGCGACCTGAAGGGCAACAACGACCTTTTAGTGTTGACGCAACCCCAGATGATTAAAGACATCCACGCCGAATATCTTGAAGCTGGCGCGGATATCCTGGAAACCAATACCTTTAACGCGACCACCATCGCCATGGCTGACTATGAGATGGAAAGCCTGAGTGAGGAGATTAACTTTGCGGCAGCCAAGTTGGCGCGTGAAGTCGCTGATGAGTGGACAGCGAAAAATCCCGATAAGCCTCGCTTTGTCGCTGGCGTTTTGGGTCCAACTAACCGCACCTGTTCGATTTCTCCTGACGTTAACGATCCCGGTTACCGTAATGTCAGCTTTGATGAGCTGGTAACGGCGTACTCTGAGTCTACCCGCGCGCTTATCAATGGCGGCGCTGATCTTATTCTGATTGAAACCATCTTTGACACTCTGAACGCCAAAGCCTGTGCTTTTGCGGTTGAGACCGTTTTCGAAGAAATGGGCACCCAACTGCCAGTGATGATTTCCGGCACGATCACTGACGCATCAGGCCGTACCTTGTCAGGCCAAACGACAGAGGCTTTCTATAACTCTCTACGTCACGTCAAACCGATTTCCTTTGGTCTGAACTGTGCATTGGGCCCTGATGAACTGCGCCCTTACGTGGAAGAACTGTCACGCATCTCTGAAACCTTTGTTTCTGCGCACCCTAATGCCGGCCTTCCGAATGCCTTCGGTGAATATGACTTGTCTCCGGAGGACATGGCTGCTCATGTGAAAGAGTGGGCGGAAAGTGGCTTCCTGAACATGATTGGTGGCTGTTGTGGTACCACACCAGAGCACATCCGCCACATGTATGAGGCGACCAAGACAGTCAAGCCCCGTGCATTACCAGATCTTCAGGTAGCGTGTCGCCTGTCAGGCCTCGAACCACTGACGATTGAAAAAGAAACCCTGTTCATCAACGTTGGTGAGCGTACCAACGTGACAGGTTCTGCGCGCTTCAAGCGTTTGATCAAAGAAGAGCAGTACGATGAAGCGTTGGAAGTGGCACGCCAGCAGGTAGAAAACGGCGCCCAGATCATCGATATCAACATGGATGAAGGCATGTTGGATGCGGAAGCCTGTATGGTGCGCTTCCTGAATCTCTGTGCCTCCGAGCCTGAGATCTCCAAAGTGCCGATCATGGTCGACTCTTCCAAGTGGAAAGTGATTGAAGCTGGCCTGAAGTGTATTCAGGGTAAGGGCATCGTTAACTCCATCTCGCTCAAAGAAGGTAAAGAGAAATTCGTTGAGCAGGCGAAGCTGATTCGTCGCTATGGTGCGGCCGTTATTGTTATGGCCTTCGATGAAGTCGGTCAGGCAGAGACCCGTGAGCGCAAACTCGAAATCTGTACCAATGCCTACCGCATTCTGGTGGACGAAGTTGGCTTCCCGCCAGAAGACATCATCTTTGACCCGAACATCTTTGCTGTCGCAACCGGTATTGAAGAACACAACAACTATGCCGTCGACTTTATCGATGCGGTTGCAGACATCAAACGCGATCTGCCGTATGCGATGATTTCAGGCGGTGTGTCGAACGTCTCCTTCTCGTTCCGTGGCAACAACTACGTGCGCGAAGCTATTCACGCTGTGTTCCTTTATCACTGTTTCAAGAACGGCATGGACATGGGCATCGTGAATGCCGGTCAGCTTGAGATCTACGACAACGTTCCCGAGAAACTGCGTGAAGCGGTGGAAGACGTGGTACTGAACCGTCGTGACGACAGTACAGAGCGCCTTCTTGATATCGCAGCGGAATACGCGAATAAAGGTGTCGGCAAAGAAGAAGATGCTTCTGCGCTGGAGTGGCGAACCTGGGCGGTAGAGAAACGTCTTGAGCATGCCCTGGTGAAAGGTATTACCGAGTTCATCGTTGAGGACACAGAAGAAGCCCGCGTTAATGCATCTAAGCCGCTCGAAGTGATTGAAGGGCCACTGATGGACGGCATGAACGTCGTCGGCGATCTCTTTGGTGAAGGTAAAATGTTCCTGCCTCAGGTCGTGAAATCAGCCCGCGTAATGAAACAGGCGGTGGCGCACCTTGAGCCTTTTATCAATGCTGAAAAACAGGCAGGCTCCACCAACGGTAAAATTCTGCTGGCAACGGTAAAAGGTGATGTTCACGATATCGGTAAAAACATCGTTGGTGTTGTACTGCAATGTAATAACTACGAAATCATCGACCTCGGTGTGATGGTGCCTTGCGAGAAAATTCTCAAAGTCGCCAAAGAAGAGAACGTTGATATCATTGGTCTGTCCGGTCTTATCACGCCATCGCTCGATGAAATGGTTCATGTCGCGAAAGAGATGGAGCGCTTAGGCTTCGACCTGCCGCTACTGATTGGCGGTGCAACGACCTCCAAAGCCCATACGGCGGTGAAGATTGAGCAAAACTACAATCAACCAGTGGTGTATGTAAATAACGCATCACGCGCGGTGGGTGTGTGTTCGTCGCTATTGTCTGAGAAACTCAAGCCTGCGTTTGTTGAGAAGCTTCAAGCGGATTACGAAGTGGTGCGTGAGCAGCACGCACGTAAGCGCCCACGTACCAAGCCAGTGACGCTTGAAAAGGCACGTGAGAACAAAGTTGCTATCGACTGGGAAAGCTATACACCACCAGCGCCAGCGAAACCGGGTGTTCATGTTTTTGAAGACTTTGATGTGGCGACTCTTCGTAACTACATCGACTGGACGCCATTCTTTATGACCTGGTCATTGGTGGGCAAGTACCCGACGATTCTTGAGCACGAAGAAGTAGGGGAAGAAGCGAAGCGCTTGTTCAAAGATGCTAACGATCTACTGGATCGCGTTGAACGCGAAGGCCTGATGAAAGCCAGTGGTATGTGCGCCTTATTCCCGGCAGCAAGTGTGGGTGATGACATTGAAGTCTATACCGATGAATCGCGTACCGAGGTTGCGAAAGTGCTGCACAACCTTCGTCAGCAAACGGAGAAACCAAAAGGCTTCAACTACTGTCTGTCCGATTACGTTGCGCCAAAAGAGAGCGGTAAGAAAGATTGGATTGGTGCGTTTGCAGTAACAGGCGGTATTGGTGAACGTGAACTTGCGGACGAATATAAAGCTCAGGGCGATGACTATAACGCCATCATGATTCAGGCGGTGGCAGACCGTTTGGCTGAAGCGTTTGCGGAATACCTGCATGCACATGTCCGTAAGGAAATTTGGGGTTACGCTGCGGATGAGAACCTATCGAACGATGACCTGATCCGTGAGAAATACCAGGGTATCCGTCCTGCTCCGGGTTATCCTGCCTGTCCTGAACACACGGAGAAAGGCACCTTGTGGGAGCTTCTCAATGTGGAAGAGACCATCGGTATGTCGCTGACCACCAGTTACGCCATGTGGCCGGGCGCATCGGTATCTGGCTGGTATTTCTCGCACCCTGATTCACGCTACTTTGCTGTGGCGCAGATCCAGGAAGATCAGCGTGACAGCTATGCCGATCGCAAGGGCTGGGATTTGATCGAAGCAGAGAAGTGGTTGGGGCCAAACCTCAACGGTTAATCTCTAATACCAATCACAGTAGGTAGGTGATCAGAAATAGCG
>NZ_LASY01000130.1:0-885 GCF_000973155.1 Grimontia sp. AD028
ATGGTTGTGTTCAATTTGGTATGACGCACCTGTGTGGTCAGCGCGCGCTGCATCGGCAACACCGATACCTAATTTGTGAATATGCTCAGAGCCTTCGGTGATCAACTCGCCGTCTTCAACACGCCTACCATCATCGCCAATTTTGAGGGCTTTGATGGTGAAATAGTCATTCCCATCCAAGTTCTGCCATCCGTCAGCACTGCTGGCCGTGAACGCAGTTGAGAGTCCATCATTGTTCGCGTGAACGGCGTTCACAATGATAGGGATATTGGCGATGTTTGAATCACTCATGCCATCGGTGACTTGATAGCTAAGGTTTACTTGTCCGCTATAGTCAGGGTTTGGCGTAAAGATGATGCTTTCCAGCGACTCGCTATCTTTCAGTTGATAGTCTTTTGACACGGTTTTCGTTTCGCTTTCAGACACTTTCACAACAAGCTCAAAGTCACCCGCGTTCGGGTCATCAAGTTTGAGGCTACTTAAGACGATCTTAATCGCATTATTTTTATCTGCATCAGAGGCATTGCTGAGGATAAGGTCTGCGGGGATAGTGACGATTTCCCCCGCATCATTGTTGGTCCAATACGCTTCACCGGTATCTGGGTTGTTCAAATTGTCCCCAGCTTGAGGCGCATCATTCTTACCATCAATCGTGATTGTTGCCGTGGTCGGCGTGCGAGAGATTTCTGTGTCACCTTCATACTCAACAACATCGTAGGTATAGGTGATGACTTCTTTCTCTCCCTCACCAAGGTACTGATAGGCACTTGGATCTACTTCAAGTTGACCATCGACCACTTTAACGCCATCGGCTTTGCCGCTTGAAAGCTTGATGTTCTCAGCTTTCAGCTGGTCGCCTTCATCACCGTCACTGCTGTTTTCTAG
>NZ_LASY01000131.1:0-331 GCF_000973155.1 Grimontia sp. AD028
CCGTCACTGCTGTTTTCTAGCGGGTCGACAACAAATGTTTGGTCGTCTTCGCTAGCGCGTGCTGTGACTTCCTCGACGATGGGGGCTTCATTTACACCGACAATGGTGATTTTGACATTGGCCGTGTCAGTGTCACCTTTCGCGTCTTCTATGGTGTAGGCAAAGTCGAACGATTGAGAGTCACCTTTTTTCAGAGATACCTGGTCTTTGGCATCAAATTCAAAGGTGCCGTCGGCTTTTATACGTAGCGTCCCTTCAGGGGACTCAACCGTTGCGAAGCCAGTGTCGATGTCAAAATTAAGGTCTATGCCGTTAATCTGAGTAACCTGGA
>NZ_LASY01000132.1:0-26546 GCF_000973155.1 Grimontia sp. AD028
GCTTTGTTGAGGTGTATTTGCTTAGAATGCTAGGCGGCACACACCTCGTCGCGCCTAAAACGCTTATAGCGAGAACAAAATTTAACCACCAAAGGTCAACAGCCCCTAACTATCTCAAGGAAATGTAGATTGACAGAATGGTTGTATACTGTGTATATGAACAGTGTCTGATTTGAGCGAATGAGTTTATGAGAAAGATAATCCACGTCGACATGGATTGTTTTTACGCGGCAGTAGAGATGCGGGATAACCCGGCACTGCGCGACATCCCTCTTGCTATTGGTGGTTCTGAAAAGCGCCGAGGGGTGATCTCGACCTGTAATTATATTGCCCGTAAATATGGTGTTCGTTCTGCCATGGCGACGGGCCATGCCTTGAAACTTTGTCCGAATCTTACTGTGATTCGTGGGGACATGAACAAATACAAAAGCGTTTCCCGTCAAATCCGTTCTATCTTCGAGCGCTATACCGACAAAATAGAACCGCTCTCGTTAGATGAAGCATACCTGGATGTTAGTGAATGCTCACTTTTTCGAGGTTCTGCCACCATGATTGCCGAGGATATCCGCCGTGCTATTCGTGAAGAACTTGGCTTGACCGCATCGGCGGGGATTGCACCGGTAAAATTCGTGGCTAAGGTCGCATCTGATCTTAATAAACCCGATGGTATGTACGTCGTCACACCTGGTGAGGTCGATGACTTCGTAAAAACGTTAGCACTAGAGAAAATTCCCGGTGTCGGAAAGGTTACCTTGGCAAAGCTTCATGAGATGGGGCTATATAAAGGCGAAGACGTGCAGCAATTTGATAAGAATGCTTTGCTTAAACGGTTTGGAAAGTTTGGTCTGTCTTTATGGAAGCGTTGCCATGGCATTGATGAACGTAGTGTGGAAACAGAGCGTGTCAGAAAGTCAGTAGGTGTTGAGCGAACCTTGCCAGAGGACATTCAAACCGAAGCAGAATGCCTCGATGTTATGGCCTCACTGTTCGAAGAGATGGAAACAAGGCTTAAGCGTGTCTCGCCCAATATGGAAATTGTTCGTCAGGGGGTGAAACTCAAATTTTCAGACTTCCAGCAAACCACAGTGGAGCATCGCCAGTGGCGTTATGACAATGCGATGTTCCCTGAGTTATTACGCGAAGCATTAGCGCGTCAGCAGGGAAGGGGGGTGCGACTGATTGGCTTATCTGTTGGTTTGAAATCTGACGATAAGAACCAGCCTTCGCAACTCAGCTTTGAGTGGTAATGGCAGGGAAAAGATAGCAAAAGAGCGCCAATTGGCGCTCTTTCTCTTTGAGTTATGCTTTGTCGGGAATGGCCTTTAGCATTGCCAGCATTTGCTCCCAGAATAGCCCCACGGTAGCAATTTCCACTTTTTCATCCGGTGAATGAGGGAACTTGATAGTCGGGCCGAAGGAGATCATATCCATGTTTGGATACGGCTCCTTGAATAGGCCACATTCAAGACCGGCGTGAATCACCATGATGTCAGGAGCACGACCATAGATGTCTTCATAGGTTTTTCTGAAAACATGCATGATTTCTGATTCTGGGTCCGGCTTCCAACCCGGGTACGCGCCAGAGAAGGTCACTTTAGCTCCAGCCAGCTCACCGGTGGATTTCAACATGCTTTCTACATAGCTGCGACCACTGTCTGCCAGTGAACGGATCAGGCAGAGTAGGGTCATCTTGTCGTCTTCAGTCGTAATCACGCCAAGGTTAAGCGAGGTTTCAACCACACCGGGAATGTCGTCGCTCATGCGAATCACGCCGTTTGGACAGGCATTGATGGTGGCGATAATACGGCTTTGTACCGAAGGCTTCAGAGCTTGCTCGGAGAGTTCGGCATCCAGAACCGATAGTGCGATGGAGGTCTCTACAGCGCCCAGTTCTTCCTTCAGCAGAGATTCAAAATGACTGAAGAGGTTCGCCAGTTTTTCTTCGTTGGCTGCTGGGACAGCAACATCTGCAAAAGCTTCGCGTGGGATGGCATTGCGAAGTGTACCGCCGCGGACCGAAAGCAGGCGAAGACCCAATTCATTCGCGTGACCCGCTAGAAAGCGGCCCAACAGCTTGTTGGCATTTGCACGGCCGGTGTGAATATCAACACCGGAGTGACCACCTTTTAGGCCTTTAATCTGAAGCGTTTTACCGACATAACCGCCGCCCAGGGTCTCGCGCTCCAAAGAGAAAGCGACAGAGGCATCCACGCCACCCGCACAACCCATGTAGATTTCGCCTTCTTGCTCAGAGTCGGTATTCAGGAGGATCTCACCTTCCAACCAACCTGCTTTCAGACCAAACGCGCCAGTCATGCCCGCTTCTTCATCAATGGTCAGAAGGACTTCCAGTGGGCCGTGCTCAATGTCTTTAGACGCAAGGACGGCAAGACATGTCGCCATACCCATACCGTTGTCTGCACCCAGAGTGGTGCCATCGGCGGTAACCCATTCCCCGTCAATGTAAGGACGGATAGGATCTGTCGTGAAGTCATGGTCCGTGTTTTCGTTTTTCTGCGGCACCATATCGATATGTGCTTGCAGCACTACACCTTTACGGTTTTCCATACCCACCGTGGCTGGCTTTCTGATGATCACGTTGCCGATGTCATCACGGGTAACAGAAAGGCCTTCACTGGTCGCCCAGTCAACAATGTACTGTGCCAGTTGCTCTTCATGCTTGGATGGGTGAGGGATAGAACAGATCTTATCGAAAAACTGCCACACTGGTTGTGGCGATAGTTGGCTGATTTCTGACACAGGCTTTCTCCAGAAAACTCGAAATAAAAAGGCATTTCACAAAGCCAAAACGGCTTCTAATAACAATGATTCTGGCCCGTACAACATACCATTTCCATATACAAAAACGGCACGCCACTGGGGCATGCCGTCAAACTAACAGAATTTGTAACGTAAAAGTATGCTTTGTTAAAAGCATATCTCTGAATGGCGAGTGAGAGCTTACATCTTGAACTGACCGATGGCACTTTTTAGCTGAACACCGACGGCTGACAGAGCAAGACTCTGTTCGGTCAGGTCACGACTTTGCTCAACGGTTTCCCGTCCTTTGCTAACGAGGTTGTGTAAATTAACGTTGATCTCCTCTGTAGCAGCAGCTGTTTGGCTGCATGCAGAAGCTATCGACTGTGTGACCCCTGTGATGTCCCCAACCTTAGTGTCTATCGCAGTTAATGCATGCAAGGTTAACTGGTTATGCTCGGTCGTGGCTTCGGACAGCGTCTGCGTTTTACCTAATTCTGTATTGAGCGAAGAGGCTCGGGATTGGAGTGATGTAATGATGGTTTCAATTTCATCTGTGCTTTGTTGGGTACGGATAGCCAGCGTGCGGACTTCATCAGCCACTACCGCAAAACCCCGTCCCTGATCGCCAGCGCGTGCAGCTTCAATAGCCGCATTCAGTGCGAGTAGATTGGTTTGTTCAGCGATGGCACGAATCACGTCCAATACCTGGCCGACATTTTTGGAATCATCGGCCAGCATATTTGCTTCGTTGGCAGCACTTTGGAGGCTATCAACCATTCCCTGCATCTGATGATGCATATTGTTCACAACCTTCTGGCCTTGTTGACATTCTTCCGCCGCCAGCTGTGCTTCCTCCGCTGCGTGTGAAGCAGAGGATGCAATCTCTTGATTGCTGGCTAGCAGCTCATTAACAGCAGCCGAAATACTGTCGATCTCTGCACTTTGCTGATTCGCCAATCTTTCAGAGTTCTCTGAAAGGCGCGCCATTTCGTCGGCGGATTTTGCCAGTGTGTCAGAGACTGGGTTGATCTCTCCAACTATGCCGCGAATTTGGTCGATAAAGCGGTTAAAGAATCGGGCTATCTGACTGAGCTCATCGCGACCAGAAGAAGATAATCTGTGTGAAAGATCGCCTTCACCGCTGGAGATGTCCTTAAGCGCTTTGGCTGTTTGGGCACTTGGCGCGACGATAGATTGTCCGATAGCAGCGCTGATAAGCAGAACGATTCCGAGAATAACGGCCACACAGGTGACTAGGAACTTAAGCTCTCCAATAAAAGTGGTCTTTACATCGTCGACATAAATGCCCGTTCCCAGAATCCAGCCCCAAGGTTCGAAAAGTTTTACGTAAGACGTTTTTTGTACTGGTATCTCTGAGCCTGGTTTACTCCAAAAATAATCGACGAAACCTGCACCAGAGCGTTTTGCTGTCGCTGCCATTTCCACAAACAGGCGGTTACCAGCTTTATCTTCAAATTGGGAGAGATCCTGACCGTTCAGCTGGGGCTTGATGGGATGGAGGACCATGGCAGGTTTACTGTCGTTGATCCAGAAGTAGTTACTTTGGTCATAGCGTAAAGCAGCAATCGCATCTAACGCGGATTGTTTCGCTTCTTGCTCAGAAATATCCCCATTTTTAAATCGGTTGTAGTGGTGTTCAATCAGCGAGTGTCCGCTATCAACCAGAACCTTGGTTTCGTCTTTTTTATATTCCATCAGCGTTTGATAGTTATGACTGGCAAACAGGTAGATGGGAACAACCATGGCGCTGAGGGTGATTGCGACCAGAATGAAAACGCGGTGGCGGATTTTGATATTACGAATAGCGTCAACAAGCATCAAAGTACATTCCTATGTTGCGGCTGAAGTGGGCGAGCCCGTTTCAGCCTGTCGCCTCCCTGTACCGCTGATTGCGGCCCTGTGGGAGCGAGTCCTTATTGTTGGTGTCTCATTTATAGTTATGATGTCTACTTTTTCAGCAAGTTGGAGGCGATTCAAGCGATTAAGACTAAATAGCTGGTTGTCTTAACATTTTTCTCAATAACACCTGAAATTGTGTGTAATTTAATTACACAAATGACAGGTAATAGATAAAAAATGTGATCCTGATCGCTTTTGTGGTTGTAATAAAATAACAGATAGGCTAGTATCTCACCGTCCCTTGGATTGGGCTGTTTGCCCGGGACATGGCCATGCGCTTTCATTTGTTTATGGATAAGCCCGAAATTTATTCGTCTCCACGGAACCGAGCTTTTAACGAAGCTGCATTCTTTTCGAATTTTTTTGAGGTAATAAGCTGATGAAAGGTAGTTCAGCGTGTCACTACTGGAACCGCGGTTCTGTATACACCACGAATTTTCGGTATCCGGCGACATTCGGATACAACCGCAAGTAAGCTTACTTGTTCCCCCTGAGGGCTGAGGTCCTCAACTGTAATACCCCGCTCTAACAGATACTTTGTTTCCGCAGTTTGGAAACGCCATTTTTATCTGGCGCCACTTTTAAAGTGGCGTTTTTTTTACCTGTAGGCTGGTGAAATATTGAGCACCTCTCATTCTGTTGAGTCACTTCTTTATATATCTCTCAGATTTCAACTCAGTACATTTCTTAAGCAGCATTTCCCTCTAACATAATTTGTATAGACCCTTGAGACCATAGGGTCGCGAAATGTCGTTTAATTCGTCAGCAATCAAGATTTTTAAACAGTTATTCACGCTGGAAATTTTGTGATGTGGCGGGTAATATTCGCGTCAAATTTTCACGCAAACGTTTGTGGAAAACGTTTGCGTCAACTTTTGCTAAATTCATACTTTCCAAGGAACCGAAAGCCATGCTTGAGCGTCTTTTTAAACTGAAAGAGCAAGGTACAGATATTAAAACCGAAGTTATTGCGGGACTGACAACATTCCTGACAATGGCTTACATCATTTTTGTAAACCCTGCGATTCTGTCTGAAACAGGCATGGATCGTGGTGCAGTCTTCGTTGCAACCTGTTTGGCGGCGGCGATTGGCTGTTTCATTATGGGTTTGGTAGCAAACTATCCTGTTGCTCAGGCACCAGGTATGGGTCTGAACGCCTTCTTCACTTACACCGTTGTTTTCCAAATGGGCTACTCATGGCAGGTCGCACTGGCTGCGGTATTCCTGTCTGGCGTGTGTTTTATCGCGCTGAGTCTGTTTAAGGTGCGTGAGTGGATTATCCATTCTATTCCGTTATCGCTGCGTACCGGTATCTCTGCCGGTATAGGTATGTTCCTCGCGCTGATTGCACTGCAAAACTCTGGCATTGTTGTCGATCATCCAGCCACTTTGGTGTCAATGGGTGACCTTTCTTCTTTTGGTCCTGCGATGGCGGCTCTGGGTTTCTTCCTGACCATTGGCCTGGTTAACCGCGGTATCAAAGGTGCAGTAATGATTGCGATTCTTATCGTGACTGCGCTGGGCGTACTGTTTGGTGAAATCCAATATGGCGGCATCATGTCTGCGCCACCAAGCATTGCGCCAACCTTCATGCAGCTAGATTTTGCCGGTGCGATGGAAGTGGGTCTGATTTCTATCGTGTTCGCGTTCCTGTTTGTTGACCTGTTTGACACAGCGGGCACCTTGGTAGGTGTGGCGCAAAAAGCTGAGCTTTTGGATAAAGATGGCAAACTGCCGCGTCTGAACCGTGCGCTGTTGGCTGACAGTACGGCAACTACAGTGGGTGCGGTACTGGGTACATCGAATACCACGTCTTACATTGAAAGCGTGTCAGGTGTTGCTGCGGGTGGCCGTACCGGTCTAACAGCGGTGACAGTAGGCATCATGTTCCTGCTGGCACTGTTCTTCTCGCCATTGGCTGGAATGGTTCCTGCGTATGCGACAGCAGGTGCACTGTTCTACGTTGCTATTCTTATGATGTCGGGTCTGGTAAGCATTAACTGGCGCGACCTGACTGAAGCGGCACCTGTTGTGGTTGTGTGTTTGCTGATGCCGTTGACCTATTCAATTGCTCACGGTATCGGTCTGGGCTTTATCTCTTACTGTGCTATCAAAGCATTCAGCGGTAAAGGACGTGATGTGCCTATCAGTATTTGGGTTCTTGCTGCCCTATTCTTGCTGAAATTCGTTATGTAAGACACAATACGCCGCAATCGTTTGACTGAGTTAAATTGGCGTCTAACGCCTGAGGTTTTCTAAATGAGCAACAAGTTTGTTATCACCTGGGACAACATGCAAATGTACACCCGTCAACTGGCTGAAAAACTGCTACCTGCAGATCAATGGAAAGGCATTATCGCGGTAAGCCGCGGTGGTCTGGTTCCTTCAGCGATTTTGGCGCGTGAACTGGGTATTCGCCATGTGGATACAGTTTGCATTTCTAGCTACGACCACGATCACCAGCGTGATATGCGTGTTCTGAAGAAAGCAGACGGCGACGGCGAAGGCTTCCTGGTAGTGGACGATCTGGTTGATACTGGCGGTACTGCAGAAGTCATTCGTGAAATGTACCCGAAAGCGAAATTCGTGACTGTTTGTGCGAAGCCAGCGGGTAAACACCTGGTAGATGACTATGTCGTAGACATCCCTCAGGATTGCTGGATTGAGCAACCTTGGGACATGGGCGTAACTTTCGTTGAGCCAATCTCAAAGCGTTAATTGCTAAAGAACTTGAAAAGCCCCTTTATGGGGCTTTTTTATGTCCAAATTTTGGCGTCTATCATTCAGGTGAGGTCATGGTTTTGAGCATTTTTGGGTATACAATGGTGTCAGTTCAGTTATTTAATCAAGGAGAGGTTCCGTGAGCGAAACCGAATCCGAAAACCTTTCAGTAAAACTCTTCAAACAGCATAAGCACGCCAGAGAAACATCGACCATTGTTGGGTCGGTCAATCAGTCGCCAAATGGTGTACACAATGCATTGGATGGAGACAGCGATAACAGCTGGTACCGCACACTCCGTCGTCCGCAGTGGATTTGGCAAGGTGTTGACCCGATTGATATGGAAGCCACTCTGGCGCGCATTGCAGGTTCTGATAACAATCGAAGCAATGAGACCCTTCTGGATACCGTTGTTGGCTATCGTCCTGGCAACTGGTCTTATGAATGGACACAGGGGGGCATGAAGCACCAAAAACTGGCGCAGGACTGTGAAGAGCAGGGAAATAAAGTGGAAGCAGCTGAGCATTGGCTACGCGCTTGCACTCACTTCAGTATTGCTGCCTATCCGCACCTAAAAGGCGATCATCTGTCTTTACAGGCAGAAGTGCTAGCGAACAAAGCTTTCCATTCGGCCATTGAAAAGTCCCCATACAAAATCAAAAACGTTGTCACTAAAGTTGACGGTAAACCCCTCGAAGGCTTCTTATACCTTCCCCATACCAATGAACCTTTGCCTACTGTGATCATCAGCGGTGGTTTGGATGCATTGCAGACCGACTTATGGCGCCTGTTCGAAACCTACTTTGCTCCGGCGAATATCGCCATGCTGACATTGGACATGCCGTCAGTGGGTCGTAGCAGCCATTGGTCTTTAAGCGAAGACACCAGCAAACTGCATCAGGCGATGCTGAGTGAGCTCGCCTCAGTACCTTGGGTTGATCATCATCGTGTTGGCTGTATGGGTGTGCGTTTTGGCGGCAATGCTGCGGTTCGTATGGCGTTTGTTGAGCAAAACCGCATTAAGTCGTGTGTCTCTATCGGTGGTGTTCTGCATTCAATGTTGAGCGATATGCAGCGTCTCAACGCTATCCCTCCTATGTATTTGGATACCATTGCATCGCGTATGGGGAAATCACAGGCCTCAGCCTCTTTTCTCACCCAACTTCAGGCGTTGTCTCTGAAAAATCAGGGGTTACTGACCGGGCGGAAAACCAAGGTGCCGGTGCTGGCAATGAGTCTTGAAGGAGACCCTGTCTGCCCAGATACAGACAATCAACTGGCCGCGCTTTACAGCTACGGTGGTAAAGCCAAGACGCTCCCCAACAAGCCACTGCATGACGGATATCACAGAATAATGACTGAGGCTGTGAAATGGTTTAAGGATACCTTGTGATCTAGATCTTCTTAACGGCGTGGGGCGTTCATTAAATGCTCAAAGCATTGCTCGATGGGACGATATATTGATCGTAGCGTGTTATACAGACATGAACTGCTGGTAAAAATACACATAATTAAAACAGGGGCTTTGCGCTAATTAGCCCCTCTTTTTACCTATATGCAGTCGTGTTGAAACGGACTTTTTCTCGTCTTATGGGAGCTTGCTATGACCGATGAAACCAAAACACTTTCACATGGACGCCTGCTGACGCGTTTCGCACAACTGGGTCCCTATCTGCGCCAGAATAAATGCTCAGAAGAAGGTTACTTCTTCGATTGTCTTTCCGCCTGTGTTAATGCCAAAAAATCGCCTGAAAGCCGCGAGTTTTGGGGCTGGTGGATGGAAATTTCACCCAAAGAGGGTGGTTTTGAGTACGCCTATACTTTTGGCAAGTTTGACACTGTAGGCGAATGGAAAGAGGAGAATGTGCCAAATAAATCCTCTACCGAAGTCAAAGCCTCGCTAGATGCTTTTTATTCAAAAATAACTGAATTTGTCGAAGGCGAACTGGGATTGGAAATCACTGCCAAGCCTTCACTGAAGCAGCCTAAGCTGGGCTCTGCCGCTTAAACCTCTTCTTTTGATGAATTATGTGATTGAGTTGCTTTAATCACTTGTTATCTTGGTCTGGGATTGATAAAAGAAGGGCTTAATCGCTTTTATGTTGTCAATGTCATGTCAGGCCAAGAAAACGTTTCATCTGTCTATTCTGGTGCTGGCGATACTTCTGATCGCCAGACCATTGTCGTCAAACTCGGTACCAGCGTACTGACCGGCGGCTCCAAGAAAATCGACCGCGCACACCTTGTTGAATTGGTGCGTCAATGCGCCATGCTTATCCGTCAGGGACACAAAGTCATTGTAGTCACCTCTGGCGCGATTGCTGCGGGTCGTGAACACCTCAACTATCCCGAACTTGCGCCGACCATTGCTAACAAGCAAATGCTGGCTGCGGTAGGTCAAAGCCGCCTTATCCAGGAATGGGAAAGCATGTTTGCCATTTATGGCATTAACATTGGTCAAATGCTGCTGACCCGTGCTGATTTGGATGACCGCGAGCGTTACCTCAATGCACGTGACATGTTGCAAGCACTGCTGGCAAATAACATTGTGCCTGTGGTGAATGAAAACGATGCGGTTGCGACGGCAGAAATCAAAGTCGGTGACAATGATAACCTGTCAGCACTGGTCGCGATTTTGGCGGAAGCAGACAAGCTTTTATTGCTGACTGACCAACCAGGTCTATTCACTGCTGATCCTCGCAGCAATCCTGATGCAGAGCTTATTCGCGAAGTGCATACCATCGACGAGACCCTGCACAAGCTGGCTGGTGGTAGTGTCAGTGGGTTAGGTACAGGTGGTATGGCAACCAAACTGCAGGCAGCAGATGTTGCCCGCCGTGCAGGTATTGAAGTGACGATCGCAGCAGGCAGTCGTCCGGAAGTGATTCAACATTTGGTGGATGGCAAAGAAGCGGGTACGCGCTTCCTTCCATTGGAATCACCTTTGGAAAGCCGCAAACGCTGGATTCTGGCTGGGCCTCCTCCAGCGGGGAACATCATTATTGACGACGGCGCTGCGAAAGCAGTGGTTGAGCGTCACAGCAGCCTGTTATCAAAAGGCATTACTGGCGTGGAAGGTCATTTTGACCGCGGCTCAGTAGCACGCATTTGTAACCAGAATGGTAAACAGCTGGCGCGCGGTATTTGTCGCTACTCAAGCAAAGATCTCAGCGCGATCGCGGGTCGACACAGCCAGGATATTCAAGATATTCTGGGATACGCTCATGGCGCGGTCGCGGTACACTGCGACGACTTGGTCGTTATCGATTAATCAGACTGTGGCAGAAGCCGCGGTTATTCAGGAAGAGCAATAGAGGCTGAAATGAGTCTTCAACAAATGGGACGTGCAGCGAAAGACGCTGCTTACGCACTGGCAACGGCACCAACAGCGCAAAAGAACAAAGCGTTGGCAGTCATTGCTGACGAATTGGAAGCGAACGCAGCAACTATCCTTGCTGCCAATGCAAAAGACATCGATGCGGGACGCGAAGCGGGTTTGCCCGACGCAATGCTGGACCGTCTTTTGCTGAACGAAGCGCGTCTGGCGGGTATTGCTGCTGACGTTCGCAACGTGATTTCGCTGTCTGATCCCGTCGGCAGCGAGATTGACTGCAAAGTGCTGGAAAACGGCATGACACTGAGCCGTCGCCGTGAACCCATTGGCGTGATTGGTGTGATCTATGAAGCGCGCCCGAACGTGACCATTGATATCGCTTCTTTGTGTCTGAAAACCGGTAATGCCAGCATTCTGCGTGGTGGTCGTGAAACCTTCCACTCAAACGTTGAGCTGGTGAAAGTGATTCAGACGGCGTTGGAAAAAGCCGATTTGCCAGCCGCATCTGTGCAGTACATTGAAAAGCCAGATCGCGAGCTTGTGGGTGAGCTGCTTCGCCTGGACGAGTATGTTGATATGATCATCCCTCGCGGCGGCGCGGGTCTTCACAAGATGTGCAAGGAAAACAGCACGATTCCTGTGATTATCGGCGGCTTCGGCATCAGCCACCTGTTCGTAGATAAAACTGCCGATCTCGAGCGCTCGCTGGATGTGATCATCAATTCCAAGGTTCAACGTCCTTCTGCGTGTAATGCGCTGGATACCTTGTTGGTACATGAAGCGGTTGCCGCTAACGTGCTGCAAAAACTGACGCCACTGTTCAACGACAACAAGCTGAAAATTGTTGCCGATAAAGCGTCGCTGCCATTGTTGGGCGGCGTTGCAGATCTGCAGGAAGTAGCGGAAGGTGACTTCGACACCGAATGGCTGAGTTACACGCTGGGCGTGGCTGTGGTCGCCGATGTGCATGCAGCGCTCAAACACATGCGTGACCATAATGCGAGCCACTCAGATGCGATCCTGACCAACGATCTGGCAGCAGCAGAAGCCTTCATCAATGGTGCAGGCTCTGCGGCGGTATACGTGAATGCGTCTACTCGCTTCACAGACGGCGCACAGTTCGGTCTGGGTGCAGAGGTTGCGGTATCTACTCAGAAACTACACGCACGTGGCCCAATGGGCTTGGAAGAGCTGACCACCTACAAGTGGGTCGGTAAAGCCGACTACCTGCCACGCGCTTAACCTTCGCACCGAATGAATATTGAAAGGCACGCGAAAGCGTGCCTTTTTCTTTTCTGCCAATCTCTTTGAAGGTAATCTCTCGCCAACCTTTACGATTGAAAAAGACCGCCATGGATTACACCACGCTCTCCCGCATCAGCCTGAAAAACCTCACTGTGATGCATGTGCTTCTAATGACGCACAGCGTGACACAAACGGCAGAGATCCTTTGCGTGACGCCATCAAGTGTCAGTAAGGCATTGGGGCAGCTTAAATCCGATCTGAATGACGAACTCTTTTTCCGTCGTGGCAACCAATTGATGCCGACGCAATACGCGCTGAGCATTGGTCCTGCTATCCATAACGTGCTTTCCAACATCAGTGGCATCTTTGAGCAGGGTGAATTCGCACCGGAAAGGTTTGGCGGCAGTCTGTCACTCGCCATGCGGGAAAGTACTTTTGAACTTTTCGCGCCCACGTTATGTGATATTTCCCAAAAACTGGGTGCCAGTGCGCAGCTCAGTATCTCCACCAAGGAGCAATTCAGTTTCGAAGCGCTGCTCAGTGGGAAACTGGATTTTCTCGTACTCCCTCACGATGTCAGTCAGCCACCGACGCTCAGCAAAAGCCTTGTTTGGCAGACGATTCTGGAAGATGAGATGGTGTGTTTGATGAACCCAAACCATCCGTTGGCAAGTGTGGAGTTAGACATTGATGGCTACCTGAGTTGTCGCCATATCAACGTGATAGATAAAGATTTGTCAGAGCCGTATTTCGAACAAACCCTGACCCAGCACCATGGTGCGCGCCAGATAGCCATGCGTGTGGCGGACTTTGGGTCGGCAGCATCCACCTGTCACCACTCAAACTACCTGTTTACCTGCTCTAAACGTTGGGCGGAAACCGCCTTGCAGGCAAAAGGGCTGGTGGCGAAACCTTTACCTTTCGATTATGGGCAAGTCGCGTACAGCTTGGTGTGGAATACAGTGAGCTTGAACAATCCAGCGTGTCGTTGGCTTCATAGTCAGCTTATTGCCGAAAGTTAATCGCCAATCAAAGTGAGGTGGCGAGTTAGGTATAAATAGTCGGCTTCAGCATGGGGCGCTGAATGCGGGCGAACAGCAAGTCGTGGAAGCGATCCATCTCCGCTTCACTGCATTTTTCCCACTCCAATGCCTGACCCATTACGCCATGGTGCTGAAACGCATTGAGGCGAATTTGAACGGAGTCTGGCAGTTTATTGAGATATTCGCCGACGGCATCCACTTCCGTATCCAAGTCACTTTTCCCCGGAATATGAAGCAAGCGGACTTCGTGCAGTTTTCCCATCTCAGTCAGCAAGTCGATAGTCTCAATAACGCGGTGTTTATCGCGGCCAATGAGCCAGCGGTGCGTCTCGGATTGCCAGGATTTTAAATCAATCATTGCGCCATCAAGGTAAGGGACAACACGCTCCCAGCCTGCGCGAGACAGTGAACCGTTGCTGTCGATAAAGCATGTCAGGTGTGACAACGCAGGATCGGCTTTGACGGCTTTGAACAGCTCGATGATGAATGATAGTTGCAGTGTGGCTTCACCGCCTGACACGGTAATGCCGTTCAGGAAAAAGTGGTGTTGGCGAACCAAGGCCAGCATGTCGTCCAAGCTGTAGCTGACAATTTTTGGATTGGACTTGTGAGGGCACACGTCGATGCAAAGATCGCAGTGTGTGCACTTTGCCGCATCCCAAACCACTTTGCCTTCAGCACTGAATGACAGCGCATCAGCCGGGCAGGGCGCTACACAATCGCCGCAATCGGTGCAGTGATTGATGGTATGCGGGTTGTGGCAGGTAATGCAGTCGAAATTGCAGCCCTGCAAAAAGATGACCAGGCGGTTGCCCGGTCCATCGACACAAGAGAATGTCAGGATACGGCTGACTAATGCGTTTGTCTTACTCGGTTTCACTGACATTCTCCTGCGGCATTGCTACCTACAATTACTTGTAAACAGGCGTGGTCTCGAAACTCACCACACGTGGTGCGCGGTCCAGAATACCCGTATTGCAAGCCGCTTCCGCGCCCAGCCACGTGGTGTTCTTGCGAGAACCTTCATCGTCGTATTTCGCGATGTCAGACAGTTTGATCATGTAACCCGTTACGCGTACCAGATCGTTTGAAGCCACGTTGGCGGTGAACTCACGGTAGCCCATGTTGATTGCACCCTTACACAGGTTGAACATGGCTTCAGGGTTTGATTTTACGGTCTCGTCGATAGTCAGAATGTCACTGATACCCGAGGTGTAGTATTTGTGGTGACCAGCGGTTGCGTGAACGTACGTCACTGGGTCTGGTTCAGTACCGTAAGGGATGCGAACGCCCGGCGTTACGTCTTTATCGATGCTGATGCCACCTTGTGAGTGCAGCACCGCTTTACCGTTCAGGCCATACTTCACAGGGCTTGCTTCAACCAACTCTGCCAGTTTTGCAGAGATTGCGTGGCCCAGTTCGTTTGCCGCGATGTCGTGACCGTACTTCAGTGACTGACCGTCTTTCTCCATCAGGATGTTTACCGCTTCCGCCATGCCGTAAATACCGAACATAGGCGCGAAACGACCTTCTTCAATCAGACCTTCTGTTGCCAGGAAGTGTTTGAAGTAGTTTGAAGACTCGTGCAGGAAGCTGCTACGCACGTCCATCAGTTCAACCATCAGCCTGCTGTAGGTTGGCAGTACTGCGTTCAGGAAGTCTTCAGCACTTTCCGCTTTCTCAGCCGCGTGCTTCAGGTTCATGCGTACCAGGGTGTTAGAACCACCAGCCAGTGGCAGCGAGTTGTAGCAGCTGACGATACCGAAACGCTTGTCACCGTATGCCGCTGCGTGCATTGGGTAGTTCGCGATGTGCGGTTTGCTGCACTCAACGATGTTTGATGTCGCTTGACGCAGCAGATCGTCAGAGGTGACCGCTGGGTCGTACATGAACGTCAGGTTCGGTGCGATTTGCTTCAGCTCAGCATCAACACGCAGGATAGTGCGACAGATGATGTTGTCTGCTGGGCCGATGTTTGCGTGCATGAATGCATCTGGCAGGGTGCGGTCCAGCATGATCCAAAAACGCTTAATTTTTTGGTAGATATCTTCGTCTGACAGCTCACCCACGTAAGGCATCAGTACGTCATCCAGTTGACCCACATAAACAGGAATGTTGGTCACTGACGGTACGTGGTGGTAGATGATGTTCAGCATGTTCAGCGCATCATCAAGGTTCTCTGCTGGAGACAGCTCTAGGTACTCAGAACCCTGAGACAGGAACTTCGCGTAGTCTGGCAGTACGTAGCGTGGTTTGAACGGAGCGTGACCTTCAAACATGTCACAGATAACGCCGTCTTTCATCGCCTGCTCGATATCGTCAGAGATATCCATGTAAGGTAGGCTGGCTTCTGCTTCCAACGCCAGCCATTGGTTTTTCTGCTTTGGCGACAGGGTTGGGTTGTTGATGATTTGGTAGAAACGTTCTTGAAGTTCTGTCAGATGCTTGCTCATGGAAAAGACCCTACTTTAATTTGGGTTTATTCTAAGCGCGAATCCGGTTTGCCACTATTGAACAATCAAGAAGCGTGTTTTTCCATAATGGAAATCCATGTGTTTTTTGTTTGCCGCTTAATCAATTGACCTGCCGTGCGATCAAAATCAAGCCTAATCATGTATGGCACATGGTAAATTCACGTCAGAAATTTTAGACATTATATTCCGAATAAAGGTTGATAGTGATGGCCACTCCGTCTCCGGAAAATGAAAAATCCCCAAAAGACATGTTTGAAACCTATCTACACGCAGCTGAATTGGGTGACATTGAAGCGATGTTTAATCTCGCTCTTTGCTATGTTGAAGGAGAAGGTGTCGAGAAATCGTTAGAAACGGCCGTTGAATGGCTTTGTAAGGCCGCTGAGGCAGGTCACAGCAATGCGATGTTTAACCTCGCGCTATGTCATCAGAGCGGAGATGGTGTCGAGAAATCGTTAGAAAAAGCGCTTGGATGGCTTTGTAAGGCCGCAGAGGCAGGTCATAGCAATGCGATGTTTAACCTCGCTCTATGCCATCAGAACGGAGATGGTGTCGAGAAATCGTTAGAAACGGCCGTTGAATGGTATCAAAAGGCGGCAGAGGCAGGTGACAGCGACGCGATGTTTAACCTCGCTCTATGCCATAGGAAAGGAGATGGTGTCGAGAAGTCGTTAGAAACGGCCGTTGAATGGTATCAAAAGGCGGCAGAAGCAGGTGACAGCGAAGCGATGTTTGGCCTTGCTGTGTGCTACGACAACGGAGAAGGTGTCGAGAAATCGTCAGAAAAGGCCGTTCAATGGTATCAACAGGCCGCAGAGGCAGGTAACAGAAGCGCGATGTATAACCTCGCGCTCTGCCATAAGCGCGGAGAAGGTGTCGAGAAATCGTTTGGAAAAGCCGTCGAATGGTATCAACATGCGGCAGAGGCAGGTCACAGCAATGCGATGTTTAACCTTGCTGTGTGCCATGATAAGGGAGAGGGTGTCGAGAAATCGTTTGAAAAAGCCGTCGAATGGTATCAGAAGGCCGCTGAGGCAGGTAACAGCAGCGCGATGAATAGCCTCGGACTTTGCCATGAGAACGGAGACGGTATCGAGAAGTCGCTAGAAAAAGCGGTCGAATGGTATCAGAAAGCCGCAAAGGCAGGTGATAGCAGCGCGATGTTTAATCTCGCGCTGTGCCATCAGTTCGGGAAAGGTGTTGAGATGTCGCTAGAAAAAGCCGTCGACTGTTACCAACAGGCGGCAGAGGCAGGTCACAGTGCGGCGATGTATAACCTCGCGTTGTGCCATCAGAGCGGAGAAGGTGTTGAGAAATCGATAGAAGAAGCCGTCGAATGGTATGGGAAATCAGCTGAACTGGGCCACAGCAATGCAAAGTTCAACTTGGCCTTTCTTCTTAGGCTAGGCGATGATTGTCAACAGGATCAAACTAGGTCAGAAGAATTGTTCCAAGAGGTATACGATGGCGGTGACAATGATGCGCTGAGATACTTGCCTCACCCTTCACTAAAAAAGTATGTCTATCCGGCTTTAGACAAACACAATCCAAACGAAAAAGAGGCGGTAAAGAGTGCTTTTGCTCAGTTCCAAGATGCAATTATCAGTGTCATGGAATCTTGTTTGTTTACAGAGAAAAAAGCGGTTTATCACTTTACTCGCTGGCCAGCGATTGAAAGCATCCTACCCAAAGAAAAGCCAGAAAATCACAGAAATGTTATTCGCCTATATCACGAAGATTACATGAATGACCCAGACGAAGGGCGCAGCCTGCTGTCTTTAATAGAGGTTAATAAGTTTAAAGAACAATATAGTGATGTGGCTAAGTTTATGGCAGATGCATTAAATCGGCGTCCACATTTAACCCAAGATTCAGCGACGTATATGGCTTCCTTCACCAGAGAATCAGACCGACTGGATCTTTGGCGCGCTTACGGTTCTGATGGTGATGGCTTTTGCTTCAAGATTGGTATTGAACAGACTGACAGGCACATTTGGTCCCAAGCTAAATTTGCAGAAAAATCCGCTATCGACGAAGCGCCAGAAAGTACACATTCATACAAGCTTTATGAGGTCAAGTACGGCGAAGATGAGAAAGAAAAGAAGCTTGAGGAACTGCTTGTAGCGTTAACCCCCCTCTATGAGAAAACAGTAGATCTTAATGAACAAGTTCAGGAAGAAATTGAGAAAACGATATTCTACATGCTTGGTGAAGTCGTCTACCTTTTCAAAGATGAGCAATACTCCAGCGAGAGAGAAGTGCGTATGTTCAACCGCTTATCACTAGACGAAGTTTGTATCGATGAAACCGAAGTTGGCAAATTGTACAAGCCGACAGGCCCCATCTTGTTCTTGGGGGATGATACAGAAGTTATGATCGGCCCGAAGGTGGCCAACCGCAGAGCAGTAGAGTTGAGTTTGCTCAAGCGCCTTCATACTAATGGTTTTAATAAAACCAAGGTTACTCACTCCAAAGTTAAATACCGTTAATTAGGCTGCGGAATATGGCTGCACATTAACTTTGTAATGTCGTTGACGAAAATAAGGTTTAAAGAATCACAGAAGTTATAGATTTTTGACTGCAAAACTTTACCCGCGGCTAGCTTATCCAAAGGCGCTTGGGTTAGAGCAAAGAATTCTAACTCACTTCAGTCCAAATGCTATTTAAAGCGGCACGACATCTTACCTCTTCACCAGAGATACAAGCTTTAAACAACCAGAAACAAAAAACGCCGAGCAATGCTCGGCGTTTTCGTATTCAGATTCGCGTCAGCGCTTACTTAATTTCCACTCCCTGCGCTTGCAGGTCAGCATGGTAAGAAGAACGCACAAAAGGACCACAGGCTGCGTGGGTAAAGCCCAACTCCAACGCAATCTCTTTCAGCTCATCAAACTCTTCAGGCGGCACGTAGCGCTCAACCGGCAGATGGTGACGGCTTGGTGCAAGGTATTGGCCCAAAGTCAGCATGGTCACACCGTGTGCACGCAAGTCTTTCAGCACTTCGATGATCTCTTCTTTGGTCTCGCCCAGACCCATCATCAAACCTGATTTGGTTGGAACGTTTGGATGCATCTCGCCGAATTTCTTCAGCAGCTCCAGAGACCATTTGTAGTTCGCACCCGGACGCGCTTTACGGTAAAGGCGTGGTGCGGTTTCCAGATTGTGGTTAAACACATCTGGTGGATTGTCTTTCAGCAATTCTAACGCAGTGTCCATACGGCCACGGAAATCAGGTACCAGCGTTTCGATACGGATTTCTGGGTTCAGCGCACGGATTTCGCGGGTACAGTCAGCAAAGTGTTTCGCACCACCATCACGCAGATCATCACGGTCTACTGAAGTGACAACCACGTATTTCAGCTTCATGTCGCTGATGGTTTTTGCCAGTTTTGCTGGCTCATTTTCATCAGGCTGGTTTGGACGGCCATGTGCCACATCGCAGAACGGACAGCGACGGGTACAAATGGCGCCCAGAATCATGAAGGTCGCGGTGCCGTGGTTGAAACATTCCGCCAGGTTGGGACAGGACGCTTCTTCGCATACCGAATGCAGATTGTTCTTGCGAAGCGCAGACTTAATGTCTTGGATACGCTTGCTGTCCGCAGGCAGCTTGATCTTCATCCACTCAGGTTTGCGCAGCATCTCTTTTTGTTCGGTCGGCATGTTCTTGACCGGGATGAGCGCCATTTTGTCTGCGTCGCGGTACTTAACACCGCGTTCCATCTGGATCGGTTTGCTCATAGTTGATTGCTTTCTGTTAGGGACTCGACCTGATCATAGCCCAGATGCGAAGTCAGTTTTTCTACTAACACAGGGTATAGCTCGGGCAGTGATGCCGGGCCCCCTAAATCGACGGTTTGTGTCATTGCCATGCCTTCATAACCGCAAGGGTTGATACGAAGGAAAGGTGACAAGTCCATATTGACGTTAAGCGCCAGCCCATGGAAAGAGCAGCCTCGGCGGATACGAAGACCCAGCGAGCAAATTTTATCGTTACCCACATATACGCCCGGCGCATCAGGACGCGCACGGGATTCAATACCGTAATGAGCGAGCGTATCGATCACGATATTCTCAATCGAAGTGACCAGCTCTCGCACACCCAGCTTTTTGCGTTTCAGATCAATCAGGAAGTAAGCCACCTGTTGGCCTGGACCATGATAAGTCACCTGACCGCCACGATCACTCTGTACTACCGGGATATCCCCCGTTGCTAACAAGTGTTCAGCTTTTCCCGCCTGTCCTTGGGTAAACACAGGTTCGTGCTCTACCAGCCAGATTTCGTCAGTTGTATCGGCGTTACGTTCGTCAGTGAAAGCATGCATGTCTTTCCACGTTGGTTCGTAAGGACGCAATCCGAGTTGTCTGATAATGAGGCGGTTCTGCTGCAATGTACACCTGCCGGAATTGAATATGATGGGGATAGCTTTCTCAGTCACGACATTATAATGACAGACGGCTGAAATAACAGCCGCCTAATCGTATGGGTATTGTGGTTCTTTAGTCTGATAAAGGATTACAGAACCATGCGCACGATTTCAATGTCACCCAGTTCTTTGTACAGCGTTTCAACTTGTTCGATAGAAGTGGCTGTAATGGTGACTGAAACTGCGTTGTAAGTGCCTTTGCCGCTTGGCTTTACGCTTGGGCTGTAATCGCCCGGTGCGTGGCGCTGGATCACTTCCAAAACCAGATCTGTCAGCTCTGGCTTCGCGTATCCCATGACCTTGTAAGTGAACTTACACGGGAATTCCAGCAGGTCTTTTAGTTTTGGTTGCTCTTGCATTTATAACTCCAGAATTGGTCACAGATCTTTCTCTGTTGACCCAAAATATATGTGCAGATGATCACGCAATTTGTTGGGAACGAATAGTAATCGTCCTGTGTTGAGAAAACAAGTTGGTGACTTTTTCTTTGATTCCTGCCTTATATGGGGGTTGGAAAGGGAAATAAAAAGGGCAGCCATTGGCTGCCCTTGAAAGTGATGGCTTTAGTCTTAGAACAAGTTCTTGAAGAACATAATGATGTAGTCCATCAGACGGCTGAACAAGCCACCTTCCTGTACATCATTCAATGCTACCAATGGGTATTCCGCGATGTCTTCGCCGTCAACCTGGTAGTAAAGCTTACCAACCACATCGCCTTTCGCGATTGGTGCTTCCAGTGTTTTCTCAAGTACAAAGCTTGCTTCCAAGTCTTTTGCTTTACCGCGTGGCAGGGTCACGTAGGTATCTTCAGAAACGCCCAGAGCAACTTGGTCGGTGTCGCCCATCCACACTTTCTCGGTCACGAAGGTTTCGTTCGCTTTGTGTGGTGCGACGGTTTCGAAGAAACGGAAGCCGTAGTTCAGCAGTTTCTTACTTTCAGCCTTACGTGCGTTTGCACTGTTGGTGCCCATGACAACCGCAACCAGACGCATGTCACCTTCGGTTGCTGAACTGACCAGGCTGTAGCCTGCTTTGTCAGTGTGGCCGGTTTTGATGCCGTCCACGTTCATGCTCTTGTCCCATAGCAGGCCGTTACGGTTGTACTGGGTAATGCCGTTATAGGTGTAAGACTTCTCGTTGTAAATGCGGTACTCGTCCGGCACGTCCCGAATCAAAGCTTGACCTAACAGCGCCATGTCATAAGGCGTGGTGTAGAGGTCATCATCATCTAGGCCATGGGAGTTCGAAAACTTGGTGTCATTCATACCCAGGGTTTTCGCCCAGCCATTCATCAGATCGACAAACGAGTCTTCAGAACCTGCAATGTGCTCAGCCATTGCCACACAAGCATCATTACCAGATTGGATGATGATACCGCGATTCAGATCTTCCACTTTTACCGTGGTGCCGACTTCGATGAACATTTTCGAGCTGCCAGGGAAGTTTTTCGCCCAGGCGTTTTTGCTGATAACGACATCATCATCAAGGCTGATGTTGCCGCGTTCAACTTCCTGACCGATCACGTAGCTGGTCATCATCTTGGTCAGGCTGGCCGGGTTAAGACGTTCGTAGGCGTTGTTTTCCGCCAGGATCTTACCCGAGTTGTAATCCATCAGTACGTACCCTTTTGCCGCGATTTGAGGCGCATCCGGGACGACGGTTGGGGCTGCAACGGCTGCAGCAGAAGAAAAGACAGCAGTCGATAAGACTAAAGAGCGCAACAATGAGGGTGATTTTTTCATAGATTTAGGTACTTACTTGGTATTTCTTCAGTCAAAAAACTGCCGACACTATAACAGATAGCCTGTGCAGTGTCAGACAGGGTTACAACAACTTACTAAATTGAAACTTTCAGGCCAGCAGCCCTAATTACTGACACCTGAATTCTTGCCCGGTTCATCAGCAATTGGCTCAACAACGACGAATGCCTCATTTATTTGCTGTTCTCTGGCAAGCAATGCGGCTTTTTGAGTTTGGTCGTAGTCATAGAACGGCCCTAAACGCACGCGATAAACACTGCCGGACTGGTTGATATCTGTTGGCAGTTCAAACTGCTTTTGGAAAGTGTCAGCAGCTTGCTTCGCTTTGTCCTGACTGGATATCGCGACCAGTTGTACAAAATAGCGGTTTAAGCGGGCACCTTGCCACTCATTATTGTCCTCAGGTTTATCAACCTTGAGTAGCGTCACTTTTACCGGGGCAGTTCCGGTTTTCAGAATGTCCAACTTTGACGCTGCGGCATAGCTCAGGTCAATAATGCGCCCTTCGTGAAAAGGACCACGGTCATTGACGCGGACAATGGCTTTTTTGCCATTGGCAGTGTTTTCTACTTCTACATAGCTAGGCAGTGGCAGCGTTTTGTGTGCAGCAGACATGGAGAACATGTCGTAAATCTCGCCATTTGACGTTTTATGGCCGTGGAACTTCTTGCCATACCAAGAAGCAATGCCCTCCCCGGTGTAATCCTCAGGATCTTTCATTACTTGATAACTCTCACCACGGACGGTGTAGTCTTTGTTACCGGCTCGGCTGTAAGGCTCGTATCGTGGTTGCGCATCCTCGACATGATCCAGCGTTGGAATCGCTTCCGGCGCTTTATCGTGCTCCAGGCTGTAGCGGTCATCGCTTTGCGTGGCACAGCCGGAAAGTACGAGAGCAGTCATCACTAATATTTTTTTCATTACAGAGCCTTAGAAAGCATTTTTCTGTGTGTGTGGATAGACATTAAGATGCCGAAACCTGCCATCAAAGTCACCATGGAGGTACCGCCATAGCTAACAAGAGGCAAGGGAACACCAACCACTGGCAAGATCCCACTTACCATGCCGATGTTAACGAAAACATATACAAAGAAGCTGAGCACGATACTGCCCGCCATCATACGACCAAATGCTGTTTGCGCACGGCTGGCAAGTAAGAGACCACGACCAATGATGAAAAGGTAAAGCGCCAGTAAGCATGCAACACCAATCATTCCCCATTCTTCAGCAATCACGGCGAAGATAAAATCGGTATGGCGCTCTGGCAGAAACTCCAATTGAGATTGTGTGCCTTGAAGCCACCCTTTACCGCCAATTCCCCCGGACCCAATGGCAATTTTTGATTGGATGATGTGGTAGCCTGCGCCCAATGGGTCGGATTCTGGATCAAACAGGGTGCGAACACGGACACGTTGGTATTCGCGCATCAGGAAGAACCAAAGTACTGGGATGAACGCGGCCACCAGAGTGCCGGCCCCTAAGATAATTCGCCAACTGATACCGGACAGAAACAAAACAAAAATTCCTGATGCCGCAATCAAGATTGAGGTTCCTAAATCCGGCTGTTTGGCGATAAGAATGGTGGGTACAAACACCATCACCAAACCAATAATCAGGGTTTGAAAACGCGGTGGTAGAGGTTCTTTACCGATAAAGCGGGCCACCATCAATGGTACGGCAAGCTTAATCAATTCTGATGGCTGGAAGGTGACAACGCCTAAGTCCAGCCAGCGCTGTGCGCCCTTGGCAGTTTCACCAAACAGAAGCACGGCGATCAGCATCAGAATTCCGGTCACGTATAGGTAGGGAGCCCAGAACTCGTAATGCCGGGGAGAAATTTGGGCGAGCACAAACATCACGCCCAGCGAAAGAAAAATCCGGAAAACCTGACGCTCCATCATGGCAACGCTTTGGCCACTGGCACTCCACATCACCATCAGGCCAAAGCCCATCAGTGCGAGGATGCCGAGCAAAAGAGGCAAGTCTATGTGCAACCGCTCAAACACAGTCTTCTTCTGACCAGTTGATGCAAACAAGCTCATTGGACTTGCTCCTCCTTCTTATCTGCGTTCTTTTTGTCTTTATAGCCATCAACCAGCATATGGTCGAAGATACGACGGGCGATAGGTGCACCATTACTTGAACCACCACCGGCGTTTTCCAATACCATAGAGACAATCACTTCTGGATCATCAAATGGTGCGAAGCCGGTATAGAGCGCGTGGTCGCGAAGGTGTTCAGCGATTTCATCGGCGTTATATTCTTCGTCTTCACCCAGGCCAAAGACCTGTGCAGTACCGGATTTGCCGCCAGTGACATATTCACTGTTGGCGAACGCACGACGAGCCGTTCCTTTCTTACCGTGGTTGACGAGGCGCATCCCTTCAAGAGCCGCATCCCAGTATTTCTCATCGACGTTTTCAATCGGCGGATACGGAGAAAATGGTGCGATTTCCATGACGCCTTCGTTCTCCATGCGTTGGAGAAGGTGAGGCGGATTGACTTCACCACGGTTCACCAATACAGAGGTTGCTTTCGCGATTTGCATTGGGGTGGCCGTCCAATAGCCTTGACCGATACCGACGGGAATAGTGTCACCCTTGTACCAAGGCTGGCGATGACGTGCCATTTTCCATTCGCGGGTTGGCATGTTGGCTTTGCTTTCTTCATGGATGTCGATTCCGGTGTAATCACCGAAACCAAAGCGACTCATCCAGGTAGATAGCTTATCGATACCCAAGTCATAGGCAATTTGATAGAAGAAAGTATCCACCGATTCTTCAATCGATTGAACAATATTCACCCGACCATGACCCCATGCGAGCCAGTCGCGGAAAGGACGTGAGGTTGAATTTGGCAAACGCCAGTAACCCGGGTCATTTCGTGTGGTGTTGAGCGTGATGGCTTTTTCTTCCAATGCCGCAACGGCAATGAACGGCTTAACCGTTGATGCAGGTGGATAGATCCCCAAGGTTGCTCGGTTCACCAGCGGACGGTTTTTGTCGTTCAACAACGCGCGATAGTCTTTGCCTGAAATGCCGTGAACGAAAAGGTTCGGGTCATAGCTTGGCGTTGATACCATCGCCAGTACTGAAGAGTCTTTCGGATCGAGCACCACAACCGCGCCACGGCGATCGCCGAGGATAGAGCGTATGTACAGTTGCAGATCGACATCGAGGTTCAATACCAGATCTTTACCCGGCTCAGGTGGTACGTACTTCAGCGTACGGATAATGCGTCCACGGCTGTTGACTTCGACTTCCTGATAACCAGCGGTGCCGTGCAATTCAGATTCGTAGAACCTTTCAATGCCGAGTTTGCCGATATCACGGGTCGCTTTGTAGTTGTTGAGGACACCTTCACGATCAAGACGGTTTATGTCTTTATCGTTGATTTTCGCCACGTAGCCCAAGACATGGGTTAACGCGTCACCATAGGGGTAGTAACGCTTGAGGTAACCTTTGATCTCAACGCCAGGGAACTTGTGCTGATTGGCAGAGAAAATGGCCACCTCTTCTTCCGTCATCTGGTTTTTCAGTGTGACGGCGTTGAAACGGCGAGTGCGTTTTTTATCACGTTCGAAAGCCCGGATTTCGTTTTCAGAAATCGGCAGCAACTCCTGCAAACTGGCGATGGTGCCGGGAATATCTTTCACCTGCTCTGGGGTGATTTCCAATGCATAAACAGGGCGGTTTTCCGCGAGCAATTTGCCATTGCGGTCGTAAACCAATCCACGGTTTGGCGCAACAGGAACGACTTTGATGCGGTTATCATTGGAGCGGGTGATGTAATCATCATGATCTTCCACCTGAATGTTATACAGGTTAAGAAGCAGGACGCCGACAAGAACAAGAATACCGCCGAAAGCCACAACGGCCCGGCGGAAAAAGAGGGAAGACTCGGCCTGATGATCGCGTATAGGACTACGCTTGTGCTTCATGAATTATTCCCGGTGATAAGGGTGATTTGCTGTGATGCTCCAGGCGCGGTAGAGACTTTCAGCCATCACCACACGTACCAGCGGGTGAGGAAGTGTCAAAGGAGACAACGACCAGCTTTGGTCTGCAGCCGCTTTACAAGCTGGCGACAGGCCTTCAGGGCCTCCAATCAGAATAGACACGTCGCGCGCATCCAGCTTCCAGCTCTCCAGCTGTTGTGCCAGTTGCTCTGTGTCCCAGCGCTTGCCCGGAATATCCAACGTCACGATGCGGTTACCTTTTGGAACGGCGGCCAACATGGCTTCCCCTTCTTTTTGCAGAATACGCGCGATATCGGCGTTTTTGCCGCGCTTACCTGCAGGGATTTCTACCAGTTCCAGTGGCATGTCTTTTGGGAAGCGACGGCTGTATTCTTTGTAGCCTTCCTCAACCCATTTCGGCATCTTTGTGCCGACCGCAATTAGTTGTAACTTCATTGCATCAGTTCCACAGCTTTTCTAGCTGGTACAACTGACGTTGTTCATCTTGCATGATATGAAGCATCACATCACCGAGATCCAGCACGACCCACTCGCCTTCGTTTTCACCTTCCATACCCAGGGTATTAACGTTAGCTGCACGCGCTTCATCGGCGACGTGCTCTGCGATGGAAGAGACGTGGCGTTTTGAGTTACCGGTGCAAAGCACCATGAAATCGGTAATGCTGCTCTTTTCACGGACATCGAGCGTCACGATGTCTGCGGCTTTCATATCATCTGCTTTATCGACAACAAAGTGTTGAAGTTGTTCCGGAAGCAATGTTTTCCCCTTATCGGTGTTCGGTGCATTGTTCTGCAAAAAGTGCAGGACAGTCCTTTTGTAGGGGCTGTTGACCTTTGGTGGTTGAATTTTGTTCTCGCCCTAAGCGTTTTAGGCGCGGC